>NZ_OSDX01000066.1:0-22372 GCF_900382755.1 Vibrio sp. Evd11 | reverse complement strand
CAACAGCTACCTTTCGCAAATCCTTGCAGGACAAGGGGCTTCGTAATCTTGCCCTGGTTGGAACGATGATTATCGGGCTCGAGTCTTCTTTGGGTTATAAATCAATCAATCAATCAAAGTATGCTCGCGCCCTGGCAGGGCAAGGGGTTTCGTAATCTTTGTCTGGTGAACATATTAAATAATTAATATTTCTAATTGTGTAATATGCTGTTAAGGAAATAAAAAGTAACACTCGGATTAAAATATACCTTATTTTATAAATGTGACTAAATTCAGATTTTTTGAAATTGGTAGTTAACTTAAATTTTAATTTTTCAATGTAAGGAGCAAAATATTAACATTGTAATATTTAATGATACTAGAGTAGAGAATCATCACGGATGCTCTAGAGTAATGAATACGATTGACTATTATCTTAAAAAATATTGTCCTGACGCCAATATTACATATGTAGAATTAGGTGTTAACTGGAAAAATTCAGAGTTTTTAAAAAGAAAAATAATTCAATCAGATAAAGTTATAGTTAATGGAGAAGGAACTATACATCATAATACAAAAAATGGAAAATTACTTATAGAGTTAGCTAAGTTTTCTGCATCATACGATGTTAAATCATTTCTAATTAACATGACATATCAAGATAATGACGAGTCCTATATTGATTATTTGAAGTACTTTAATAGAATTTATGTTCGAGAAAGCTATAGTCACAAACAACTTGAAGATCATAATATTTCATCTAAAGTTATCCCTGATTTATCCTTATTCAATGATCAAGAAAATAAGTCTAAAAAAAATGGCAAGTATTTGATTACGGATAGTGTTAAAAAAGATATTACCAAAGAACTACTTGATAAATTCTCTCATCATCCCTCTACTTCTTTTATATCAGTGTTTAATGAAAATATCTTTTATAAAAGTAAGTCCAAAGGTTCAACTTTGATGAGGATTATTCGAAACAATTCGTTTAAAAATATTTTATCTAAGTCATATAATGCTCTTAAAAAAAGAATTACTAGTGAAAAGATATTACCTATATTTTATGTTGAGACACATCAAGAGTACGACGATGAGATAAGTAGACATAAATTAGCATTATGTGGAAGGTTTCATACAATGATGTTCTGTATTAATAACGGAACTCCATTTATTGCTCTTAAATCGAACTCCCATAAAGTTGAAGGTGTAATTAATGATATAGGGTTAGATGTTAATAAGTTTATTGTTGATATAAATAAGATTGACATAGATTACTTAGATGATTTTATCTTGACTGATAATGAAAGGGAGTTAATCAAGGGTTATAGGAATATAGCTAAATCAAAAATTGACTCTATGTTTAAAGATATATTATCATATGAATAAACTAAAGGTTTTTTTATGCTTCTCTAATTTTCACCTTTTACAAGCGATTAGTTTAAGTGATTACAATAGCATTTGTATAATAAGTGAGAACGTGTCGTTTTCTTTTGCTAATAAATACTTTAAAGGTAAAGTATATTATTCAAATAAAAGCAACTCCTTTTCTATTGATAAATATAAGAAATATATATTTCGATGCTATAGAAAAAAAAATTTCAGACTCTATACCGGACAAAGGTTTACATCAAAATCAGTTTATTACAGTAATTTGACTAACTCAAGAATCAATATACTTGACGATGGCTTATCTTCATATGGAGTTGCTTATCAACAAACTGATGGTAAACTTGGTTTAAAGTGGGTATTGAAAAACCTATGTTCTACCATAATGAGAACTATTGGACTTATTTATTTCCCTAGCCCGAATAATGCTCACACTGAAAAATTTTGCGACCATTATCTGGTCTTTCCTGAAAAGAAGGGAATAGATAAAAATTTATTTAAAGTAAACCTTGCACCTTATTACTTATCTAATGTTAAAGATAAAGTTAAGATTGCATCTTTTTCTCAGTCAAGGGATTTGGTAAGAAATAACGAGATTGAACAGTTTAAAATTGATGATGAATCTTTGATATTGCACCCTAAATTTTTAAAGAAAATTAACCAGACCCCTACAGAGGTTTTAGCATTAAATTCGAAAGAAGTAGAGATGCAGCTCTCATCGATCATATTCTATCTGATCGCAGTATCATACAGCGGTAAATTAGTATTAAGAAATACCAAAGACAATCCGGAGTTTTTAACTGTTTTTGATGAGGAATTGAAAAAATTAGACTTAGAGATTAATTATGAATAGTGAAAAGAAAAAACTCCTAATTGTATATTGTGCCAAGTTTGGTTTTCATGTTGTTTCTTATTATTTAGCTAAATATTCTAGAGAAGAGTTTGATGTTACATACTTAGGTCTTGTCTTAGATGATACTGGCTGTTCATTATCGTTAGATGGTCTCGTTATTAAAGAAGTCCAATGTACTCCGGGGCTTAGGTTTAGGTTAAGCTTAATAAATCATTTACGTAAGGAGTTAGACTCAGGGAATTATGATTTGATTTTTTGCCAATATTTCATGGGTATCTCATTATTAAAACCATTTATTGATAATAGTAAATTTATCGTAGATGTCAGATCCGGTTTTTTATTTAAAAACAGAATAAAAAGGATTATATACAATTCAGTCTTGAAGCACGAATGTAATATTTTGACCAATAACATTACAATTAACTCATTGAATTTAGGTGAGTTTATTGGTTTTGATAAGTCTAACTTGACTCAACTTCCATTAGGCGCGGAATGTAATAAAATTGCATCTAAAAAACAGAATAAAATAAACTTCATTTATGTTGGAACTCTGGATAAAAGGGAAATTCATAAAGTAGTATTGGCCTTTGCAAGGTTGTGTAGTTCTTCTATTGTTAATGTTGGTGACCTGAATATAGTTGGTAGTGGGGTTGATGAAGAGATAGATAAGATTAACAATATTGTTAAAGAGTATGACCTGTCAGAAAGAGTACACATGCATGGTTATGTAACAAGAGATAGGGTTATTAATATTATAGACAATTGTCATATTGGAATTTCATTTGTGCCTAAAACTGATTTTTATAATCTACAACCAGTTACAAAAACTATAGAATATATATTGTCTGGATTGCCAGTTTTAGCAACAGACGTGTTCTATAATAGAAAAATAATCAACGATAGTAATGGGTTCTTGACCGGTGATAATGTTGAAGAACTATTAATTTCAATGACCGAGATAGTTCGGATTTATGATGAATTTGACCCAGAAATTATACAAAAAAATGGACTCGTTTACTCTTGGTCTAAAGTTATACATGACCAATATATACCTTATTTTAAGAGTATTATATAATTTGCACTTGTTTGATTCTATTAAATTTCCACTATTATATTTTTCTTTTATGATTTTTGCTAAACCATTTGTATTTTCTATTATTTATTTTTTCTAAATAAGTATAAGGATAGTATGGAAATTTGTTGTTGAATCTATTTCACAACTCTCTAAGGAATATAATGCTTTATTACCTTTTTATTTATGCTAGCTCATGTTTTTTTTTTGCACTTGGTATAAAAGGTGTCATGCGTAATAAATTAAGCGAGAAAATAGTAACTACAATATTATTAACTATATCTGCATTAATTCTTGTTTTGTTTTCTAGCTTTAGAGATGTATCCGTTGGCACTGATACAATAGTATATCAAAGATTTTTTTTGAACTTAAAGACAGAAGACTTCCTTTTAGATATTGACTATTTTAATGAGTTTGGTTTTGTTTTTATTAGATACCTTAGTAAGGTTATAATAGATAATTTTCATTTTAATCTTTTTGTAATATCATCTATAGTGGTTCTACTATCTTTCCTTTCGATAATTAGATTGTCAGAAAGTAAAATATATTCATTAGTAGTGTTTTTTCTATTGGGATTTTATGTTTTTCACTTTAATGCTGAAAGACAGGCAATAACAGTTGCTATGGTGCTATTCTCTTTAAGGTATATAGTAAATAGAGAGTTTTCTAAATTTTTAGTTGTTATTATTCTGGGGGTAACTATACATAAATCTATAGTATTATGTATCCCTCTATATTTTCTTTATGGTTATAAATTTACTTTATCTAGGTTCACTTTATTTGCCATGTTAATTTCAGGCATGCTTTTATTAATTGTGCCTTTTGTTGAGTTTGCATCTAATAGTATAGATTCAAGATATGGTGAATTTTATATAGAGCAGGAATCAAGTGGGGGGTTATATCAAAGTATATTTATTTTGTTACTCTTCATATTTTGTTTTATTCATAGAGTTTTGTCAGAAAAAAATGATTATTTTTATGATTTTCTACTTTATATGTTGCTTATTGGATGTTTAATTAATGTATATTCGGTTATTATGAAGCTAGATCCTAATGGTGTTGCGCGCTCTTCAATATATTACACTCAAAGTTTGATTTTTTTGTTACCTAGTGTATTGATTTCAATAAAAGGAAGGGCTGGAAAAATACTTAATATTATATTCATAACCGGATTTTTGTTTTATTCAATATTTTCTCTAGCTAGATTTTCAAATCTAGTTCCTTATACGATTAATGGTATTTTATGAACAGTGAAATAGAGTATATTCAAGGCTCCTTGTTAGAAAATAAACCTTGCATATTAATCCCTGCATATAATGATAAAGATGGTCTAAAGAAAACTATAGATAGTATATGTGAAAAAGATATCAACGTATTGGTCGTTGATGATGGTAGTGATGAAAAATTATCCTTATCTGAATTTGGTGTGGTTAACTTTAGTTTGGTTATCATAAGACTAAAATGTAATAGTGGTATAGTGAAAGCCCTTAATGTAGGGTTGAGTACGTGCAAGGAAAATAAAATAAGGTATGTTTTTAGGTTAGATTGTTGCGATATATATGTAGAATCTCGAATGGAAAAACAACTTAATTTTCTTAAGGAAAATAATTTTGCAATGGTTGGTGGTAATGTAGAGTTCTTTGACGAAAATAACAGAGTTCTTTATAAATCAAATTTGCCTGAATCATGCAGAGATATAAAAACAAAACAAGTATATCGTTCATGCTTTATTCATCCAGCTATTCTTTTTGATTTGAATTCATTAGATTTTGATGTCTATTATGAAAAGGAGTATATACACGCTGAGGATTATGAACTATTTCTAAGAATAGTTCATAGTCACGATGTCGGAAATATCAAAGACATTGTAACAAGGTGCTTAATAAGAGAATCAGGCCTTTCTCTCTCAAATAGAAACGCCCAAATACTTAGTGTTATAAAATCCCAAATAAAGTTTTTTAATTATACTAAACTGCTATGTTATTTTGGGGTTGTCAAATCAATTTCTTTGTTAGTGTTGCCTATAAAAATTACCAATTTTGTAAAAACAAAGTTGGGATTAATAAACAGATAAATAGAAGAGATACTGTATTTTTTCATTGTGGGGTTTCTAGTAATGTTTATATTAAGCAAGTTTATATATTTATTGGTTTTTATAATCGATAAACTGAAGTTCATTGTGAAAAAGTCTCAAGGTCAACTGGCCTTGTCTAAAGTAAAAAAACGAGGGGATAATTGTCTATTTCATGGCGATGCCGTTTTACACAATCCTGATAATATAATTTTGGAAAGTAATGTAAGAATAGGAGATAATTGTTTTATACATGCTTTGGGTGGCGTTACTATCGGGAAAAATACACAGATTAGTCGCAATGTATTGATCTATACTTGCAATCATAATATAAATGGTAATGCTATCCCTTATGATGATACATATATATTGAAGTCCGTAAATATTGGGAGTTCTGTTTGGATAGGAATGAATGTTATCATTACTCCAGGCGTTACTATTGGTGATGGTGCAGTCATCGGGATGGGAACTGTAGTTTCGAAAGATGTTCAAAGTGGTCAGATAGTTGTTGGTTCTCATCAGCGTGTAGTTAATGAACGGAATATGAAGGATTTTTATAAACACGACAATAATAATAATTTGTTTTCAGTTAAGTGGCCTGATAAATAGACATCCATTTGATTGGTTTTATCTAATCTAATCTAATCTAATCTTATCTTATTTTATACATTAATTATGGTGGTTAAATGTTTTTAATTGCGGGACCATGTGTCATCGAATCTGAAAATTTAGTTCTAGATACGTTTTCAGAGTTACAAGAAATTACAAATAAACTTGGTATTGAATATATTGCTAAGTCTTCTTTTACCAAAGCTAACCGTTCGTCGGCTTCCGCTTTTACTGGTCCAGGTATTGAAGAAGGGCTGAAAATTCTTCAAAAAGCAAAAGATCAGTTAGGTGTAAAAATTATTACAGATGTTCATGATGATACCCCTTTAGACGAAGTTGCTTCAGTTGTTGATGTTTTACAAACTCCAGCTTTTCTTGTACGTCAAACTGGTTTTATTCAACGAGTTGCCTCAATGGGTAAACCGGTAAATATTAAAAAAGGTCAATGGATGCACCCATCAGACATGGCTCCAGTGGTAGAGAAATGTCGTGCAGTCGGTAACGATGACATATGGCTATGTGATCGCGGTACTAGCTTTGGATTTGGTCAACTAGTTAACTACATGCCGGGTTTAACTATCATGAAAGAAACCGGATGCAAAGTTGTAATGGATGCAACGCACAGCGTTCAAATGCCAGGTACTTTGAATGGTTCAACAGGCGGGAATCGCTATCACGTACCCGCGATTGCAAGAGCTGCAGTAGCTGTCGGTATTGATGGTTTGTTTATGGAAACTCACCCGAACCCAGATAAGGCATTATGTGACGGTCCAAATATGTTGCCACTGAAACATATGGAAGAACTACTAGAGACTTTGCTTGAGATTGATGAAGTCGTTCATCGTCGCGCTTTTATTGAATCGAAATTGGTCTAATTATGTTGGATAAGCAGGTCTGTAATAATATCAAAATGGTTTTGCTTGATGTTGATGGTGTAATGACTGATGGCTCAATTTATATTAATCAAGACGGTGAGTTCTTCAAATCATTTAATGTTAAAGATGGTTTGGCTATCGAGTTATTACGTAGCCATAGTATTCTTGTTGGTGTTATTTCAGGTAAAGCGAGTTCAGCTTTAGATACTCGATGCCAACAACTGGGTTTTGATGAAATAATTACTGGTTGTAAAAATAAACTTCCCGCTTTAATTAATATCTGCTCTAAATATGAAATCACATCAGATCAAATTGCTTTCCTAGGTGATGATGTGCTGGATATACCGATCTTTGAGAAGGTAGGTTTAGCTGTCGCGCCAATTGACGCTCATAGTTTAGCTATCGATAGTGCTGATTGGGTTTCATCTCTTGAAGGGGGCAAGGGGATGGTAAGAGAGTTTGTTGATCTGTTGTTGGTGACACAACTTGATAAACCACTAAAAGAGGTATACGGCTCTTTACTTGATAAAATCCGCTTGGATGACGTAGCAACAATGGAGCAATAAATAATGAGTGTGAAAGTTGTAATTCCAGCACGATACGGCTCATCTAGACTGCCTGGTAAACCTTTATTAACTTTACTTGATAAACCTGTTATTTGGCATGTAATAGAGCGTTGTAAAGAGGCGGGCATCGAGCAAGCTGATATTTTTGTCGCCACTGACGATCAAAGAATCAGTGATGTGTTAAAAGATGAGGGCATCCAAGTGGTTTTAACGTCCTCGTCGCATCAATCCGGTACGGATCGTATCAATGAGGTTGTTGAGCTCAAAGAGTGGAGCGGTGGTACCGTTGTCGTAAACGTGCAGGGAGATGAGCCAATGATCCCTCCAGGGCTCATACAACAACTTGTCTCATTTACGTTGTCAAACCCCTATTACCATCTTACGACTGCAGTTGTTCCTTTGCTTTCCCAAGACGACTTCGTTAACCCAAATGTAGTTAAAGCTGTTATTGGTCATAATGGTCGAGCGCTTTATTTTACTCGTTCCGCGTCGCCAATGAATCGTGATAACCCTTCTGATTTGTCATTTGCAAAAAGACATATCGGGATTTACGCCTACCGAGTTTCTGCTTTGAAAGAATTTTGTTCATACGTAGAAGATGAACTTGAGAGTTATGAAAAATTGGAACAGTTACGTGCTCTAAGCCATGGAATGAGTATCGGGGCAATGACATTTGATGGTGTCGTCCCTCATGGTATAGATACTAGTGACGATTACGAAACTATCAAAAAAATAATGGAAGAGAAGACGTTTTAATGGCTAGTTCAATTGATATTGCAAGAGAGGTAATTCAAACCGAAATAGAAGGGTTGGATTACATGGCAAGAAGATTAGGTTCTGAATTTGAAGTGGCTATCAATGCCATTATTAACACAAAAGGTAGAACAATCATTTGTGGGATGGGAAAATCCGGAATTATAGGGAAAAAAATAGCAGCGTCCTTTGCGAGTACTGGTACACCAAGTTTCTTCATGCATCCCGGTGAGGCATTTCATGGTGATCTTGGAATGGTTAAGCCTGAAGACGTGTTCATTGCTATATCGAATTCAGGTGAAACTGATGAAGTGCTAAAGCTATTACCTTTCTTGCGTGATAATGATAACTTCGTTATTGCGATCACAGGTAAAGAAAACTCTACTCTTGCTTCAAATTCGCACTGTCATTTAGATATTGCGGTACCTAAAGAAGCCTGTCCTCTGCAGTTAGCACCAACATCTTCAACTACAGCGACTCTCGTTATGGGGGATGCTTTAACAGTAGCTCTAATGGATGTGCGTGGTTTTAAACCTGAAAACTTTGCTCGCTTTCATCCTGGAGGTAGTTTAGGTCGGAAGCTTCTATCTAGGGTTCGAGATGAAATGATCCCACACCCATTACCTACAGTGAGTTATTGCTCAAATTTCTCAGATGTTATGTTATCAATTTCATCGGGCAAGTTAGGGCTTACGCTCGTTGAAAACGATGATGCTTCAATCTCAATTATTACAGATGGCGATCTCAGAAGAGCATTGATTAATAAGGGAAGTCTAGCGTTTGACCTCACAGCTCAAGATATGTTTTCGGTCAACCCTATCACTATATCTTCTGATTGCTCTATGCAGATGGCTTTTGATAAGTTTGAAAGTCAGGGCATCACATCACTTTTGGTTATTGAAGATCGGCATATAGTTGGTTTACTTAAGAAGTAATCTATATGTTAAATGGATAAAGGGAAATGAGTTGATGAAAAAGATCTTATATGTATTAAATGCCGATTGGTATTTTAACTTGCACTGGAAAGAAAGAGCCATCAATGCTTTAAGCAACGGGTTTTCTGTTCATGTGGCATTACCTTCATGCTGTTGTGATATTGCTTTTGAACTTAAATCTTATGGTATTATTATTCATACTTTCTCTATGGACCGGTCTTCATTAAGTGTCATAGGTGAAATATATTCGATGATGTCACTAAATAAACTAATAAATAAAGTAGAACCCGATGTTGTTCATTCTGTGACAATTAAGCCTAATTTGTATGCAACGATATTGTGCAGGTTAAAGGGTATAAATTTAGTGTCGACCTATGCTGGTTTAGGTACCCTTAAAACGTCGACTACTTTAGCTCATAGATTTGCAAGGTTTTTAATCTTCAGTGCTATCAAATTTTCGTCAAAAAATAATGAAAACCTTGCTCTTTTCGAGAACCAAGAAGATTTAGAGTATTTTAGGGAAAAGAAATTATTGTGTGATGAAAGACTTATTAGAGTCTTTGGTGCTGGTGTTAACTTAAAGGAGTACTCTTATTCTTTATCTTCAAATAAAGGTCAGGAGTTGAACATTTTATTCGCTAGTAGGCTCCTAAAAGATAAAGGATTAGTGAGTTTAGTTAAAGCCGTTAAAATACTGAAAGAAAAAAATTACAATGTAAACTTAAATGTAGCTGGGATTTTTGATTTTGACTCTCCACTTTCTTTTACTCAAGAGCAGATTGAAAGCCTCTCTAATGCTGGGGATATCATTTGGTTAGGAAAGAGGGACGACATGCCCGAACTTATTCGGGGTTCTGATGTTGTTGCTCTACCTACTTCTTACGGGGAAGGTGTACCCAGAATTCTGATTGAGTCATGTGCTATAGGGCGCCCTGTTATTACAACTCCATTAGGAGGGTGTAAGGATATATGCATTAACGAGAGCAATGGTTATCTAGTTTCTCCGCACGATATTCAAAGTATAGCCAACGCATTGGAGAAAATTTATTTAGATGTTGATTTGATTAATGTGTTGGGTAAAAATGGCCGAGAACTGGTAGAATCTCGATTCTCAAATGAAAGTATATTTGAGCAGAATGTGGCTATATATAATAATATGGTAAATAGTTTATGATATTGCTGACAGGTTCCTCAGGATTTGTCGGGAGGCAAATCCTAAAGGCTTTAAAGGGAAAAAAGGTTTCGGTACTTGGCAGAAAAAAGCCTAGTTTAGACTCTAACATTTTTTTTTATAAATACTCATTGGATGAAAATACAAACCTCGAAAGAGTAATGAAAAATACCACCTGTATTATACATTGTGCTGCTCGTGTTCACATTATGAATGATATTTCTTTGGATCCATTAGAAGAATATCGAGAATTCAATACAAAGGCGACGATGAACTTAGCCAGGCAAGCTGTTAAAGCAGGAGTAAAAAGATTTATTTTTATTAGCACTATTAAGGTTAATGGAGAGTTCTCCCATCCAGGGGAACCATTCAGACACGATAGTATTCGTGACCCTCAAGATTTTTATGCGAAGTCTAAATCAGAAGCGGAAACGCAATTATTGAATCTTGCTAAAGAAACAGATTTAGAGGTCGTTATTATTCGACCAACGCTTGTCTATGGTACTGGTGTCAAAGCTAATTTTGCTTCACTAATGAATTTGGTCTCTAAAGGTTTCCCTTTGCCATTTGGTTTAATCAATTCAAATAAGCGTAGTTTAGTGTCTGTAACCAATTTAGTTGATTTAATTGTTACTTGTATCGAACACCCAAAAGCGAAAAATCAAGTATTTCTAGTTTCAGATGATCACGATGTTTCTACTTCTGAAATGGTAAAACAAATGTCGGTTGCTTGTGGTAAGAAAAACTTCCAATTGCCTGTCCCTGTTTGGTGCTACAACTTTGCTGGCAAGTTGCTTAAAAAAGAAGATGTTGTTGATCGTCTTATTGGTTCTTTACAGGTAGATATCTCTCATACAAAAGAAACATTAGACTGGACACCACCTCAATCTTTACAAGATGGTTTTAAAAAAACAGCTGACTATATTTTAAATAAACGAGGTAACAAGTAACATGATCCGTTTGATCGATTTTCTCGCTTCTTTCTTTGGCTTGCTATTCCTATGGCCAGTTCTTGTTGTTGTAACCATTATCGGCATGTTTGATACAGGCTCACCAATTTTTATTCAAGAACGTGTAGGTCGTAACAAAAAACCATTTAAACTTATCAAGTTTCGTACCATGAGCGTTGAGACGAAGTCTGTTGCTAGTCACTTGGCAAGTAATGCATCGATTACTAAGCTTGGTAATTTTCTACGTAAAACTAAAATCGATGAATTACCACAATTAATCAACGTTGTGAAAGGTGAAATGAGTTTAGTTGGCCCGCGTCCAAATTTGTTTAACCAAGAAGCGTTGATCAAAGAACGTGATGCTCTTGGTGTGTATGATGTTTTACCGGGTGTAACCGGTTTAGCTCAAGTTCAGAATATCGATATGTCTACACCTGAGTTATTGGCTAAAACGGATAAGCAAATGATAGATACGCTGACATTAAAAGATTATTTCAAGTATATCTTGATGACAGCGACTGGCAGTGGCTCTGGTGATGCAGTTAAATAGTCCCCATTCTGAGAACTAGTCTTTCTCTTTTAGACCCTTGCTCTTTTAATCATTGGCTTAGTGATTTGAGAGTCTCAGGCATGAGAGCATTGTTCGTGTAAACTCTCTTCTTCGTTGGTCTAAAATACCCCAATAGGCTAAAGTTTTTTAAATAATTGGGGCTTTTTACCAATAACAAAATTAAGATCGAAGTAAATTTCGGGTTGTCGTTTGTAAGCTCTCTTAGCGAGCTCTAACCATATTCAGTACTTCTCACTTATACAGTCTCTGTGGCTTATTAAATCCAAATAAATAAGAATATTATTATGCAACGTCTCAATTTTATCTGGCAACTTTCTCGCTTACACAAGCGGGTAGTGAGTGTCCTCATCGACACTTTGCTCATCTTAATTGCTCTGCATATTGCGTTGTGGACAAGGCTAGGCGATTTTCAATTTTTGAGTGATGGTGACAATTTATTATTGGCAGGCTTAACAGTAATAACAACGGTCATTATTTTTACCAAAATAGGACTTTATCGCGCCGTTCTTCGCTACGTCACTTTCCAGGCCTTGTTTGTGGTGACGGCTGGTGCGGTGTTGTCGGCGCTAGCATTGGCAGTTTTTGCTTATTACCTGCAAGAACCCATTCCTCGGACTGTCCCTATTATCTATGGTGCTTATTTAGCGCTATTGTGTGGTGGCTCTCGCCTGATTGTTCGTAACCTTGTGGCCACGACGTCACCCTCGAAAGACTCACGTCAAGAAGTGTTGATTTATGGTGCAGGCTCCGGTGGTCGGCAACTCGCGGTTGCGCTCCGTGCTTCTGAAAACTATCGTATTCGTGCATTTATTGATGACGATAGCACGCTCACTAACACGGTGATTTTAGGATTACCGGTTGTTGGTTTAGATAAGACCCAAGCTTTGATCGATAAACATGATATTTCTAAAATATTACTGGCGATCCCTAGTGCCTCTCGCGCTCGCCGTAAGCAAGTTTTAGATTTACTAGCCCCGCTTCCTGTCGAAATTCAGACGGTGCCTGATATGGCCGACATTGTCTCAGGCAAAGCGAAAATTGATGAATTGAGCGATGTACCGATTGAAGATTTATTGGGTCGTGATGCCGTTGCGCCTCAGCAAGTGCTCATGGAAGCCAACATCAAAGATAAAGTGGTGATGGTAACGGGCGCAGGCGGCTCGATTGGCTCAGAACTGTGTCGTCAAATTTTAAAACAACAGCCTAAAACTTTGGTGCTGTTTGAAGTCTCTGAATTTGGCTTGTATCAAGTAGACCGTGAGCTCTCTTTAGTCAAAGAGACTAAAGGGTATGATGTGGAAATTGTTCCTTTATTAGGTTCAGTGCAACGCTCGCATCGTTTGTTAACCTCAATGAAGTCTTTTGGCGTGCAAACGGTTTATCATGCTGCGGCTTACAAACATGTTCCGTTGGTTGAATATAATGTAGTCGAAGGGGTACGCAACAACGTGTACGGCACTTATTATACAGCTAAGGCTGCTATTGAAGCAGGCGTTGAGTCTTTTGTTCTTATTTCAACAGACAAAGCAGTACGCCCAACCAATGTGATGGGCACGACCAAGCGTATGGCGGAACTAGGCCTACAAGCTTTAGCTCAGCAAGAAAACCAAAAAGAGAACGGCACTCGTTTTTGTATGGTGCGCTTTGGTAACGTATTGGGCTCTTCGGGTTCCGTTATTCCATTGTTTAAGAAGCAAATTAAAGCCGGCGGTCCTCTAACGGTCACTCACCCAGATATCACCCGCTTCTTTATGACCATCCCTGAAGCTGCACAATTGGTGATTCAAGCGGGCGCAATGGGTAAGGGCGGTGATGTGTTTGTGCTTGATATGGGCGAATCAGTAAAAATTACCGATCTCGCGGAAAACCTGATTAAGCTTTCTGGTCTTTCTGTGAAGAACGAAGAGAATCAGCACGGCGATATTGAAATCAAATTCTCAGGCTTGCGCCCGGGAGAAAAACTATATGAAGAGCTATTGATTGGCGATAACGTAGAGCGAACAGCTCATGAGCGAATCATGACCGCACAAGAAGTGTTTTTACCGATTGATGAATATGACACATTGCTTGAATCTTTAGATTTTGCTTGTCACAACCTAGAGCATGATACGATTCGCCAACTTCTACTTGATGCGCCAACCGGATTTTCGCCAACGGATGGGATTGGTGATTTGGTTTGGAATGCGAGTCAAATGCAAGAAGCGCCAAATGCAGCTAGTGCTTAGTGAAATTCGATAATAGCGGTGAAATCCGATAGCTAATAGCCACTGAGAGCCCCGTAATGTGATTACGAGGCTCTTTTTGCTTGTATGGCTTAATATTCGCGTGTGCGTATCATGAAGGTCGAATTGACTTTATCTATTCATCAAATGACACTTTTTTTCATATCCGATCCGCCTACCTGCGACGTTTCTTGATCTTCCACTACAGTTTTGACTATAAACTGTAGTAAAATTACGCTAATTTGTTTTTATACCGATTTATTTTGAATTGAACGAGGTCAGTCCTATGTCAGCTAAGAAGCCAATGGCTCTAGTGATCCTTGACGGTTACGGTTACCGTGAAGACAACCAAGACAACGCTATCGCGAACGCTAATACACCTGTATTAGACGGTCTTATTGCTAACCAACCTAACACGCTAATCTCGGCTTCTGGCTTAGATGTAGGCCTACCTGATGGCCAAATGGGTAACTCTGAAGTGGGTCACACCAACATCGGCGCGGGTCGCGTGGTATACCAAGATTTAACACGTATTACTAAATCAATCGCAGACGGCGAATTCGGTCAAACTGAAGCGCTAGTGAATGCTGTTGATAAAGCGGTTAAAGCAGACAAAGCAGTGCACATCATGGGTCTTATGTCTCCAGGTGGCGTTCATTCTCATGAAGATCACATCTACGCAGCTGTTGAAATGGCAGCTGAGCGTGGCGCAGAGAAAATCTACCTACACGCATTCCTAGACGGTCGTGATACGCCGCCACGTAGTGCAGAAAACACACTTGCACGCTTCCAAGCGTTGTTCGCTAAGCTAGGTAAAGGCCGTGTTGCTTCGCTTATTGGTCGTTACTACGCAATGGACCGTGATAACAACTGGGATCGCGTTCAAGAATCTTACGACCTGCTTACTCAAGCAAAAGCAGAGTTCACATTCGACACTGCAGTAGCTGGCCTAGAAGCGGCTTACGCTCGTGATGAAAACGATGAGTTTGTAAAAGCGACTGAAATCAAAGCGGAAGGCGAAGAGTCTGCAGCTATCGTTGATGGCGATGCGGTTATCTTCATGAACTACCGTGCCGACCGTGCTCGCGAAATCACTCGTGCATTCGTTCCTAACTTTGACGGTTTTGAGCGTAACGTATTCCCAGCGATCGATTTCGTGATGCTGACTCAATACGCAGCAGACATCCCACTGCTATGTGCATTCCCACCGGCTTCTCTAGAGAACACCTACGGTGAGTGGCTATCGAAAGAAGGCAAAACGCAGCTACGTATCTCTGAAACAGAGAAATACGCGCACGTGACGTTCTTCTTCAACGGCGGTAAAGAAGACGAGTTTGAAGGCGAAGAGCGTCAGCTTGTTGCTTCTCCAAAAGTAGCAACGTACGACCTACAGCCAGAAATGAGCGCGCCAGAGCTTACTGAAAAGCTTGTTGCAGCAATCAAAGGCGGCAAATACGACGCTATCGTGTGTAACTTCCCTAACTGTGACATGGTTGGCCACACTGGCGTTTACGATGCAGCGGTTAAAGCCGTAGAGTCGCTAGACGAATGTCTTGGTAAAGTGGTTGAAGCAATCAAAGAAGCCGATGGCCAACTGCTTATCACTGCTGACCACGGTAACGCGGAAATGATGGTAAACCCAGAAACGGGCGGCATCCACACAGCGCACACTAACCTACCTGTTCCACTTATCTACGTGGGCAACAAAGACGTTGAGTTCAAAGAAGGCGGCAAGCTGTCTGATTTAGCACCAACAATGCTTTCTCTGTCTGGTATTGATATCCCAGCTGAAATGTCAGGTGATATTTTAGTTAAGTAGTCACTTAACTTTCATCGAATACTAGAACGGCTGCACGCGAGTGTGGCCGTTTTTTTGTATCTGGAATTTGAGTATAGATGCGAGATACGAGTAAACGGGATTCGAAGAGCCTTAAGAGCAGATGGGTGGTATGGGTAAACGAGATGCGAAGAGCTTAAGGGCGGATCCGGGATTCGGGTAAGCGAGTATCGAAGAGCTTAAGGGCTGATGCATGATGCGAGTAAACGGGGTTCGAAGAGCTTAAGGCAGGTATTGGGTGAGAAAAACATGCAGGATACAGGTAGGGGAGAACAGAAGGACACGACCTTAAACAAAAGACGAAAAGAACGGCCTTGATATATATCGAAAGAGTGACATTGCTTGAATGATTAGGTAGCTTAAGGCTCATACTATACTTGTCTTTTACCTTATCCCTAGGCTGTTTATATGAACTCAAACCCAGACCGTTGGAAGCAACGACTGCAAAACTTAATGAAAGCGCAGCAAAGGCTTGAGAGAGCGTGCTCACAAGATAGCTACAATGAGTTAGAGCTCGCTGGGTTAGTACAAACTTTTGAATTTTCTTTCGAACTTACATGGAAGACCCTTAAAGACTTACTTGAGTTTGAAGGGTTTGATGTGGCTTCGCCGAGGAGCGTTTTTCGTACAGCCTTAGAAGCTAAGCACCTATCTTCGGAGCAGTGTGAGATTATGCTTGAAGCACTCATAAAACGAAATTTATTGTCCCACACCTATGATGAGGAAAATGTCCTTGAAGCTCAGTCACTGATCTTAGAGTCATTTTCACCAGTGATAGGGCAAGTCACACTCTATTTAAAGCTTAAATGTGATCAAGAGGGTCAATGCGAACAAGAGGTTAAATGTGATCGATAGTTATTTGGTTAGCCCAGGCTCTGTCGGCCTTAAGCCTCATCAATATCAGCTGATTGAGGATGTTGTTTTGAACCATGCTTCAGTCATTCATGCCTGGGTGTTTGGTTCTAGAGCCCTTGGAACTTATAAAGATAACTCTGACATCGATATTGTTATCGAGGGGGACGGTATTTCGTTAAGTGTCGTCGCAGGCTTGCAAGATCGTTTAGAACAATCGTCACTTCCATTCAAGGTTGACTTGCTCGTTAAGCATAGAATTACATCGAATGAGCTACTTGCCCATATTGACACCTATGGGATTAAACTCAAATAATCGAGCGTATTTTTATTAGCGTATCGATGATGTTGATTATTGAACCGATTGTTTACGCTTTGCCAGTTTATCTCGAACCTGAGTACCTGAATTGACTCGGCCATGTTTTTTATCATCAATAGAAAACGATAATAGTTTCATTAGCGCTATAGCTTCTTCTCTATGCTTTCTATCGTCATAAGATTCAATCGTATAAGCGGGCTTACCATTTTGAGTAATGGTCATAGGTTCAGATAAATCGAGGTTGGCTGCGTGCTTTTTTAAGTAACCTATCGTTTCAGTGGACATTATCATTACCTCTTCATATGAAATTTTAAATATAGACTATATGTTGTCTGGTGATAATGGCGCTTCTTGATGGCGAAACGTTTATATTTTTGCTCTAGTGAGACAAATTATTGCGTTTTATCTATAACCGAACGTTCAAAATCCAACAACCACTCTTTGCGGTTCATGCCGCCGGTGTAGCCGGTTAATGTTCCATTTGCGCCGATGACTCTATGGCAGGGGACAACAATACTAAATGGGTTCTTGCCGTTCGCACCACCCACTGCTCTTACGGCTTTTGGGTTGTCCATTCTCTTTGCTTGCTCACCGTAACTGATGGTTTCGCCATAAGGAATGGTTGTTAAAGCCTGCCAAGCTGCTTTTTGAAAGTCAGTGCCTTTTATCGCTCTTAATGGCAAATCGAATTCTATTCGTTGACCTGCAAAGTACTCATCTAACTGTTTCGCTGCCAGTTGGCAAAGGTCATCTGAATTGCTAGTCATTCGCTCTTCGTGATTTACATGGTCAATTTCAATAAGCGACACACCATTACTCACAATGATCATCTTGCCTATTGGTGCGTCATAAAGCATTTTGTAAGTGGTGTCTTCCATGTCATCTTCCTTCTTTTAGTTTTTTCTGCTCTCAAGCTCTCGAATCTCGATACCATAAACCGTCATTCCAGAACTGAGGGACGAAGTGTCTGGAATCTCAAACAACGAGCCATTAGTTATAGGCAATAGATTCCCTACTGTGCTCGTACCTCGCTATAGGGAATGACGGAGTTTAATTAGAACGCTACTAGAGTCTTACATCTGCTCTTACGCTCTTATATCTTTTCGCATCTCGGTTACTCGAATCCCGCATCTGCTTTAGCTCTCACACGAAGTGCAAAGCAATACCCTGAAACACCGCCGACAATGTTCCCCAAGGCTAAACCAATAAACAACCCTTCGACACCATCAATTTGGCTGCCTATCCACGCGAATGGCAAGGTAAACACAAACAAACGCATGAAGCTCCATTGAAAGGCTTTGAGTGGTTGATGCATGGCATTCATGCCGCTGATTAACATCATCACAATACCTTGGAAGCCATAGCTAAATGGGACAACTAACAGGTAATGCCATAATATGCCTCGCACCGACTCTTCTTGAGAGAACAGGGCGGCCAAAGGAATGCTCAGTGGCACCATCATTAAGAAGACTAACCCTTGGAATAATAGGGCAAAACGCATGCTTAGAAACAGAGCCTTGAAACTACGCTGTGGGTTATCAGCGCCAAAGTTCTGCGCCATGAAAGGCGTCAGAGCAGAAGTCAGAGACATCAACACAATGATAAGAATGGACTCAATACGTTGCGCTGCGCCATACGCCGCCACCGCTTCAGTGCCTTGCTTGGCCAACATCATCATGATGATTGCGCCAGCAAGTGGATTTAGTGCATTGGAGAGAGCAGCTGGTGTGCCTATTTTTAGGATTTGTCGCCAGTCACTGACGATGTTTTTCAGTTTAGGAGGCGCAAGCAGCTTTTCTCGTACGGTCAATACGTACAGTGAGCCACACAAAGCACCAAACCAACTGAAACCACTGGCAATCGCAGCGCCTTGAATCCCCAGTTCAGGAAAAGGCCCATACCCGAAGATCAGTAGCGGATCTAAAACGCCATTGATAAGGCCGGCCAGTAGCATGATCTTGGCGGGCGTTTTTGTATCACCTGTCGCTCGGATCGCGCTGTTGCCTGCCATGGGAATGACCAACAATGGGATCGCGAGATACCACACCGACATATATTCCGATATCAGCGGCAGCAACTCTTGCTTTGCCCCTAACAGGGTAAACAGTGGTTCTAAGGAGAGAATACCTAGCGTAGAAGCGCAGCCAACAAGAAGCAGAGCCAACAATAAGCCATGACAGGTAAAGCGTGCTGCATTTTGCGCGTTGCCTTGGCCAAGTAACCGACCAATACACGTCGATAAGCCTATACCAATTCCCATGGTGATGCAGTTGATGGCAAAGGTGACTGGAAAGGTAAAACTCACCGCGGCTAAGGCTTGGGTGCCAAGCAACGAGATAAAGAAAGTATCGACGAGGTTAAACATCAAGATCGCCACCATACCGAAAATGGTCGGTATGGTCATGGTGCGCAATGTGTCTGCTATCGGGGCCGTTAAAAGCCCGTGCTTATCTTGCATGTAAAACGCCGATTGAAACCAAAACCGTAGGATAAACAGATGCGGGATACGAGTAAACGAAAAGCAGGGAAAGATGAGGGGTGAGAATCTGCACTTTAGCTCACAATTTTTTATTTCCCCCCTTGGGATCTTTCACATTGCCCCAACATACTGATTAACCCATGCCAATTGTGGCAACTATCATATTAAATGGAAATTATCAGGAGATACGACCGATGAATATCCGTCCTCTACACGACCGAGTTATCGTTGAGCGCCAAGAAGTTGAATCTAAATCTGCTGGTGGCATCGTTCTAACTGGTTCTGCCGCTGAAAAATCAACGCGCGGTACTATTCTAGCTGTTGGCAAAGGCCGCATTCTAGAAAATGGTTCAGTACAACCATTGGACGTTAAAGTTGGCGATACTGTTATCTTTTCAGAAGGCTACGGCACGAAAACTGAAAAGATCGACGGCAAAGAAGTTCTGATCATGTCTGAAAACGACATCATGGCGATCGTTGAGTAATCCGACCCATAAAATTGAACTGATTGAACAAAGAATTTAAAGGAAATAAAGATGGCTGCTAAAGACGTTAAATTTGGTAACGACGCACGTATTAAAATGCTAGAAGGTGTAAACGTTCTGGCTGACGCAGTAAAAGTAACGCTAGGTCCTAAAGGCCGTAACGTTGTTCTAGACAAATCATTTGGCGCACCAACAATCACTAAAGATGGTGTTTCAGTTGCACGTGAAATCGAACTTGAAGACAAGTTTCAAAACATGGGCGCACAAATGGTAAAAGAAGTGGCTTCGCAAGCGAATGACGCGGCGGGCGACGGAACAACAACAGCAACAGTATTGGCTCAGTCTATTATCGCTGAAGGCCTAAAAGCGGTTGCTGCTGGCATGAACCCAATGGATCTTAAGCGCGGCATCGACAAAGCGGTTATCGCGGCTGTTGAAGAGCTGAAGAACCTTTCTGTTCCTTGTTCAGACACGAAAGCTATCGCTCAAGTAGGTACTATCTCTGCGAACTCTGATTCGACAGTAGGTAACATCATTGCTGAAGCGATGGAAAAAGTAGGTCGTGATGGCGTAATCACAGTTGAAGAAGGTCAGGCTCTACAAGACGAGCTAGACGTAGTTGAAGGTATGCAGTTCGACCGCGGTTACCTATCTCCTTACTTCATCAACAACCAAGAAGCGGGTTCTGTTGATCTAGAAAGCCCATTCATTCTTCTTATCGACAAGAAAGTGTCGAACATCCGTGAACTTCTTCCGACTCTAGAAGCGGTTGCTAAGGCATCTCGTCCTCTTCTTATCATTGCTGAAGATGTAGAAGGCGAAGCGCTAGCAACTCTTGTTGTGAACAACATGCGTGGCATCGTTAAAGTGGCTGCGGTTAAAGCGCCTGGTTTCGGTGACCGTCGTAAATCTATGCTTCAAGACATCGCTATCCTAACGGGCGGCACGGTTATCTCTGAAGAGATCGGCCTAGACCTTGAAAAAGTAACGCTAGAAGACCTAGGTCAAGCTAAGCGCATTACGATCACTAAAGAAAACTCAACCATCATCGATGGTGCGGGTAATGAAGACATGATCAAAGGTCGTGTTTCTCAAATTCGTCAACAAATCGAAGACGCAACGTCTGACTACGATAAAGAAAAACTTCAAGAGCGCGTAGCTAAGCTAGCGGGCGGTGTTGCAGTAATCAAAGTTGGCGCTGCGACTGAAGTTGAGATGAAAGAGAAGAAAGACCGTGTAGAAGATGCACTTCACGCAACTCGCGCTGCTGTTGAAGAAGGTGTGGTTGCTGGTGGTGGTGTTGCACTTATCCGCGCTGCATCTAAAGTTGCAGGCCTTGAAGGCGACAACGAAGAGCAAAACGTAGGTATCCGTGTTGCACTACGTGCAATGGAAGCGCCTATCCGTCAAATCACTAAGAACGCAGGTGATGAAGAGTCTGTGGTTGCTAACAACGTTCGTGCTGGCGAAGGTAACTACGGTTACAACGCGGCTACGGGTGAATACGGCGACATGATTGCTATGGGTATCCTAGATCCAACTAAGGTAACGCGTTCTGCACTTCAATTCGCGGCATCAGTTGCTGGTCTTATGATCACAACAGAAGCGATGATCACAGACAAGCCTCAAGATGCGTCTGCTGCTATGCCTGATATGGGTGGCATGGGCGGTATGGGTGGCATGGGCGGCATGATGTGATCATCCCCCCTGACTTAATCCTATAAAGTCTGAAAAGCCCCGTAAATTTAGTGTTTACGGGGCTTTTTTAGTTTTTGCTGCCTAAGACATTCAACAAATAAGACATCCAACAAAAATTCACAACTTCTACGTATAGCTCTGAAATCGTGGGAGAAAAAGCCTTTTGGTTAAAAGATCATGCAGTATGGATAGACGCTAGATATGTATTGATATAACAGTATATGTATTGATTTAACCGGTATCTGTAAATTGTATATAGAAGACATCGATACAAGGCATATTATTGATCTTATTTTGGCTTGCCATCTTTGAAAGTCGCACCTTCGATAACGTGAAGTCCGGCTAAGAAAGAGAAAGACATTAAAATTAAATGTGTTACTAAGAGCATAGAACCCCTCTATTTTTTTCTTTATATTAAGATGCTAATTCCACAATTGTCGTCAAGATCATGCAAACCGATTTGAACATCATTGCCGAATTCGAAAAAAAGATTGCAAGACTCGAACAAGAGAATGCTGAGCTCAAGCAAAGCAATGCTCGCCTGCAAGAAAAGTTGAATGCCGCACTCGACAGCAATGGGTTGTGTCTGTGGGAGCACCATGTCCCTTCAGGAAAGCTCACTATCTTTAATATGATGTATGGAATCCACTCCCTCCTTTGCCAATCTACACTTAGCAAAGTGAGACCCT
>NZ_OSDX01000084.1:0-17796 GCF_900382755.1 Vibrio sp. Evd11 | reverse complement strand
TATAACTCTTTACCATGCTGTTCAAAAAACACTCACGAAAGATCAACACGCCCTAGTACAACAAGGTAAGGTATCCCTATGAAGAAATTAATCATACTTGCATCAACTCTTGTACTCAGCACCACGGCGTTTGCAGCAACCAAAACAACGATTCAAGAAACAACGCTAAAATCTGACACATATGCTACTGAAGCGGAAGCATACGATGCGGGCACAAACCTTATGGATGAGCTAAGCGCAAAGACACCTTTTGAGCTTTCTAGAGAACTGCCACAGTTCCAACAAACAACAAAATACGATTCGTTCAAGATTGATGACGCGAATATGGAAGTGAAAAAAATCACTAACATGAGTGGCGACATCCATTACCAAGCGAACGTAAAAGTTGACTACCGTTACACATGCAAAGACGGTCGTAGCAGCTAACACCGAATGATTGATCAGATCTAAAAACCGATCACGCATCCAAAAAGAAAGCCTGTACTCATTGAGTACGGGCTTTTTTGTTCATGATAAAAACGAAGATACTTACGCATCTGAATACGAAGGTCATCATCAAACTAATCGTGTCCAAGAATGTCGCCAATATCTTCAACTTCCAACTGAAAAAACCAAATTGCCGACTGATCCAGATACCGTGCCCACATTATTTGTGTACTTATTTACTGCTTAGGTGCGCTATTACTGGAGAAGTGCGAGAAATAGCACCATAATGTACGGCTCAAAAGTAAATAGGTATAAACATGAAAATTTGTGGCGTTGAAATCAAAGGTAATGATGCAATCATTTGTCTACTTTCTCTTTCTGATGGCGTATTTAACATTCCTGATTGTCGCGTTTCAAAAGTCGCAATTGGCGATGCAAACGACACGCAAAACATGAAAGATTTTCAATTCTCTTTCGCAAAACTGATGGAAGATTACCAAGTAGACAAAGTGGTCATTCGTCAGCGCCAAACTAAAGGCAAATTTGCTGGCGGTGGCTTTGGTTTCAAACTAGAAGCAGCAATTCAACTGATCGACGGCCTAGACGTAACGGTAGTATCACCAGCTGACATCAAAGAAAGCCTTAAGCGCAACCCTCTTATGATGAAGTTCAAAGAAACTGGCCTTAAGCAATACCAAGAAGCACCGTTTACAACGGCTTACGCTTGTTTAATGCAGCGCTAATCAATAGTCGCTAGCCAATATTTGATACAGAAAGAGCCTGAATATTCAGGCTCTTTTTTGTTTCTATCACTCGGCTTTAAACCCAGTTAGTTTTGATGAAACACGCTTACCGCTCTAACGCTGTTCGCCTGCGAACCTTAATCCATCCCGGCTTCTTCACCACCAGATAAACCGCAGCGGCAGACAAAGCGAAACCCATTGCGCCGTAGATATCGAACGACTCACCGAAGATAAGCCACGCTTGAATTGCTGTCGTCGGTGGAACCAAGTAAAACACCGATGCCACACTTGAAGATGCACCGTGCTCTACCATGTAAAGCAGCAATAAGATGGCGATACACGATAGAACAATCACTAACCAAGCAAGGGTTAGCGTGAATTCGAGAGTCCAGTTCACTTGCATGGTTTCGAAGCGCATTGCGAACGGTAGAAACAGCGCAGCAGAAGCCAAGTATTGAACCATCGCGCCACCTACCATATCTGTGCCTTTACAAAAGCGCTTCTGATACAAAGTACCGACCGTAATACCCACTAAAGAAACCAAACACAATAACGTTGCCAAGCCTTTTTGGTCGTCAGACTGCCATTCAATATTGCCCATCAATACCAAGCTAATTCCAGCAAAACCAAGCGCTAAGCCCAGCCACTGTGCGAAGTTAAAACGCTGTGAAGTACAACTAATCATAATCAAGGCCGTCAGAATCGGTTGTAAGCCAACAAGTAGCGAACTCAACCCAGCGGGCATCCCCATATCAATCGCGAGATAAGTGCCACCAAGGTAGAAACCATGAATCAAGATTCCGACCACACAAGCATGAAAGAATGCGCGACCACGAGGAATACGACGTTTAAGAATGGCAATCAAAACTAAGAACAGTGCCACGTTGGCTACCATCCTAAGTGAAAGCAACGTTGCGGGTTCGGCGTATTCCACGCCAAGACGTGCGCCAACAAAGCCTGACGACCACAATATTACAAACACGAACGGAATCATTTTAATCAGCATTACAAACCTCTGGTCAACTCTTCATCAATGCTGTTACCTTAGTTGGGTACAGATAACTAATAAAGATACAGATATAACACTTTAAATGGTTACAGGTTAAAAATGAGCAACGAGGGAAAACAACGTGGAAGCAGAACTCAGCGGCAATAAATATCTTGCTACCGAGCAACATATTAAGGCTCAGATAGATAAAGGACTTTTTCATCCAGACGATCGCCTTCCCTCAATTCGTCAATTGAGCGAACAGCTTGGCGTGAGCAAGAACACCGTGATTCGCGCCTATCAAGAATTGGAAGCGACAGGTTGGGTGTACTCAGTTCCCAAGTCAGGTTATCGCGTTAAAGCACCCAATACCACAAGTTGGGATGCGCCCAGCCAACCTCAAAAAGTCGACCTCTTGTCGGTCACCAAATCTGTACTCTCTCGTCCGAAAGGTCGCTTGAAATTGCTTGCTGGTTCTGCACACCCGAACATCAATAACCCTGCCATTCGTAGCTTGTACGCCGAAATCGGCCGCCATAGCCGTTTGCAAACTCAACTACCAGGCTACTATCAACTCCCTCCCGGTGACGAGCAATTAGTAAAGCAATTGTTAAAGATCACCCATGATCTAGGTGTTCCCGCAGGATCGAAAGAGATTGCGATTACTCACGGTGCTCAACAGGCGATCAGTTTGGCTTTACGTGCGCTCACCAAACCGGGTGACATCGTGGCCGTAGAGTCGCCCTGTTACTTCGGCAATTTACTTTTACTCGAATCACTTGGTTTGCAAGCCCTAGAAATACCAAGCAGTGTTAGTCACGGAATCGATATCCCATCACTACAGAGTGCGTTGGACAAATGGGAAGTGAAAACGCTGCTGCTGACACCAAACTTTACCAATCCAACCGGCTCACGGATGCCATTGGCTAATCGAAAGGCGTTACTGGAGATCACCGGATCTTTACCAATTATCGAAGACGATGTATTCGGTAGCTTGGCGTTTGACGCACCAATCGCGAGCCTCAAAGAGCTTGATGATCAAGATCGCGTCATCTACGTCAACTCACTGTCTAAAACCTTAGACTCACGCTTGCGAATCGGCTGGTTACTGTCGGGCCGCTATCAGCCCTTGGTCGAGAAGTATCTACTATGCGATAACATGGGCAGTTCCAATCTGATGCAATCGGCGGTCGGACAGTTTCTCACGACAGGTAAATACCGCAGTCATTTATCTAAGATGAAACGGCTCTATCAAACCAATCAAAAACAATTCCAAAGTCTATTAATACAAGCTCTGGATAGCTACCCGCACCTTGTTGGTCGCTACCATTTGTCAAAGCCGGAAGGCTCTTTTTTAAACTGGATAACACTGCCAGAATCAGTCGACAGTTATGCGGTCTATCAAGATTGCTTGAAACACAAATTAGGCATCTTACCCGGCACCGTGTTTGGCACACACGACCAATACAAACACTGCTTGCGTTTCACCGTAGCAAACATAGAAGAGAGCAAAGAGTGGAAAGAAGGCGTGGTGACACTAGCGAAGATAATCGCTAAACATACACATTAACCAGATTAGACCCACATAACCCAAACAACAAAGCCCCACCAAACCAAGCGGGGCTTTCATAATTATCAGGTTTTGATTTGCTTAACGGTAATTAACCTTGCCAAGCGAACTGTTCAAATACTTTGTCTACTGGTGTTTTGGCAACGTGGTTTACGTAGTTACTGATCACTTTCTGAGACAAACCAAGAATCACTTCTAACACCTGTTGCTGACCATAGCCCGCTTCGAAAAATGCTGCCATTTCACTTTCAGGTACATTACCGCGGTTGCGTACCATGCTCAGCGTAAAGTCATGCAGTGCTTGCAGCTTTTCAGTGGGTAGAGCCGTGCGATTGCGAAGTGCTTCGGTGATTGCAGGATCAACCTTCATTGAATGTGCAATGCCAGTGTGTGCAGGAACACAGTAATGACATTCGTGTTCAACGTTGATGGTTTGCCAAACAACCGTCAGCTCTTCAGCATCGAAAGATGAGTCACTAAACGCCTGATGAAGCTGAGTGTAAGCCTTAAGTGTGTTTGGAGATTCAGCCAACACACCGAAAAGACCCGGTACTCTGCCCATCTGCTTTTTAGCCCCTTCAAGAATAGGTTGGCTTTGCTCTGGCGCTGATTCTACTGAATGAATTTTGAAGTTGCTCATTGTTTTATCCCTATCAATTTATGATTCTAAAGTTATTCAATCACGGAGCAATTAGTGACTGTTCTCCGTTTGTGTGAAAACAATATAGATCAAATTAGAACGATCGTTCAACACCATTTTATTTATCGAATCAAAAATTAAGAAAAAACCGCCAGATAACACCTGACTGGCTCGCTTATAAGTCAGTATTCTTATTCCAATCAACGATCAATATTAACGGTACAAGCCTTCAGAACATCGAATCTCATCACAAGGTTAGATGCTTTTCCCTTCAAATTGGTAAAGCTCTCTGAGCGTGTCTTTTAACCATAGAACGATTGGGTTGTAGGCATTGCGCTTGTGCCAAATCATGGTGAATGGGATCAGCAGCTTATTGGCACTCTCTTCATCTAAAGGGATGGGTAAGCAAGTAAGGTTGGGGTGAAGTTGCTCTGCGTAACGTCGACAATAATTAGGCGCAACCGTCGTCATGGTGTGATTGGATTGAGCCGCCATAAACAAAGACTGCTCGAAGCCAGCTAGAGTTAGAGCAATGTTTCGGTCTAATTGCAGATCGGTAAGCACTTCATCCAGCGCCCACGTTTCGCTTTGTTCCCACACGATATTGATATGAGGATATTTGAGAAAAACCTCAAGGTTCCACTCTTCCTGTAAGGCAGGGTGATCTTTTCTTAGATACACGACAGGCATGTCGTGGAATAGCACCTCGAAATCGATGAAGTATGGCAGCGCGTCTAGAGACTCTTTCGATCGCGGGTGACTTTCTCGTCCTGAAAATCCGATATCAGACTCGCCACGCACGATAGAGTCTATCGAGTCATAGTCCCAATTACGCATTTTAATCTTCGCGTTGGGATAGCGTTGATACACGCTTTGCGTCAACTCGTTAAGCATGATTAACGACAGAGGGGATTCTGCCTCTAGATTCAATCGCACATCTTTCGGCGCTTCGTCACCACGAGTCGTGAGAATTTGGCTACCAATCTGCAGCCAGTCTTGAAGATCTTTCACCATGCTTAGTGCGAGTGGTGTCGGCGTTAAACCTCTTGGTGTTTTAACAAACAGAGGATCATCGAACCAGTCTCGAAGCTTGGTCAGTGATTTGCTCACCGTTGAAGGCGTAACGTTAAGCTTTTTGGCAGCTTTTGAAACACTCTGCTCTTGCAACAGCAATTGCAGAGTGAACAATAGATTCAGATCAAGACGGGCTAGTGGCTTCTTCATAATCACTTTTAACTTGGGAAGGACCTACCCATAGTATTAGAGCAATACTGATAACTCCACCAGCAGCCAGTATAAATACCAACATATTCAATGCACTGAGTCCGATAGCGCCCATCAACCAGATAAACAGTGCCGAAGTGCACACCTGAGAAACGCCCAATATCGAGCTCGCAACGCCTGCTCGTTGTGAATAACAGCTCAATGCTTGGCTCATCGCGACACCAAAACCTAACGAGAAACCACCACACACAAAAGCAAAGCCTAGCAGGGTTACATAATGCCCTAACCCACCATCAATCGATGCAAGCAACAAAATAGCTGCAATAACAAAGCACGTTTGAGATGTCAGCATGAGGCTTTTCTGCTTAAACACATTCAAGGCAAACGGCGCAGAAAACGACACCAACATACTGACTAATGCTGTGAGAGCCATGGTATACGAGTATTGACCACGGTCGAAGCCAAGCTCGGTCATTATCAACATTGGAGAAACATTCACGTAAGTCAGAATCGCCGTCACGCCCAAGCTGGTCATGATCACTCGGCTAATAAACAAAGGCTCCTTAAAAGTTTCGGTTGAAGATGATTGAGACACAGAAGCTTTTGTTACTTCCGAACGTTTACTATTCGGCTTAGTTTCTCTTAGTACTAACACCGACAACAAACACACCACTACGCCCATACTTGCCATGGTCGTGAACAGACTTGGCCAGGGATATACCGTCATGATTAAGTGACCGATCACGGGTGCAAGTACTGGCACTATGCAGGTAATGCCATTCATCATCGACAACACCTTGGCGCGCTTTTGGTCGTCTAACACATCTCGCAAAATAGCGAATGCCACTACATAACATGAACCCGCACCAACACCTTGGAAAAAGCGCACCGCTAGAAACGGTTCCGCGCTAGTCACAATGCCACCGAACATTGAAGATATAGCAAAGACAATCGCACCGAAAATCGCGACAGGCTTTCTTCCTACACTGTCGGAAAATTTGCCCGCGAACAGCATGGTGGTTGCCATACCCGCAAGGTAGATAGAAAACGCCACATGGAGCTGCGCCTCCGAAGCATTTAAATCAGCGGCAATTTGAGGCAAGCCAACCAAATACAAATCAATCGCCGTTGGATACAAAAGAACAAGCGCGAAACTACAAAACAGAAAACGATACATAACACCCCCACATAATTGGTGTGAGGATAATAAGAGCGAAACGCCAAACTACCGAGTGGCATCTACGACAACGGATCTTTCCATTTACGACAAACCATCAGTATTTGGATAAAGCGACAGCCAAGAATTAACGAAATAGCAAGGTTTTGACTCAATTCGGCTGAAATTAAGACACCGATTTATCAGCTATAAACCGCAGACCATTAAGCAGCGAACAATTTCCAAAAGTTATCAGAACGATAAATAAAATCACCGTATGAATACTTAAAATGACAACTCATACCCGCCGCAAATTCATACTTAAATTTTTTAGAAAAATTCAAAAATTATTAGAATTTAACCCCTAACTTTGCTGAGTAATTTGTTAGTCTTGGCAACAAATATTTACAATCCAACTAAAAATTAATTGGATACCTCGAGGTTGTTTTCTTGAATATGAAATTATTCGGCAGTTCTTTGATTCTTTCAGGAACTGCATTAGGGGCTGGTATGCTTGCCATTCCCATGGTGTTGGCCCAATTTGGCTTCATGATCAGCTCAGTGCTGATGCTACTTATCTTTATCGGCACCACTTACTCTGCACTCCTACTGGCAGAAGCGTGTACCAAAACTAAAGACAACAGTGGCATGAGCAGTGTTGCTTACCTAACTCTAGGCAGCAAAGGTAAACACTTTATCAATGCACTCTTTTACCTGCTGCTGGTATGCATGCTGATCGCTTATATCTTAGGTGTTGGCGACATCATTCATAAACTATTGCTCGATGTGGGCGTAGACATCTCTGCATCCGCTGCTTATACCGTTTTCAGCCTATTGATGGGTGTGATTGTGGTGGCGGGTAAGTCGTATATCGACAAATTAAATCGCGGTTTATTCATCATGATGGTGGTGATGCTGTTTATCGTTATCGCCTCTTTATTTAGCAATATTCGCCTTGATTACCTGACTCAAGCCAGCAAATACACGGCTAATGATGTAGTACAATACAGCGCAGTTATCTTTACCAGTTTTGCCTCTATGGTAGTTATCCCGTCACTGGTTATCTACAACCGAGAAGCGACTCAAAAACAGATCCGCAATATGATTCTGCTAGGCTCGGTAATTCCACTAATCTGCTACCTAACTTGGTTGTTTGCGATTATCGGTAACCTTGGCACAGACGCTATCAGCCAATTCCATAACATTTCAGAACTGATCTCAGCGTTTAGCGGCCAATCTTCTTGGTTGAAGGTAGTTATTGCGCTGTTCTCAGCATTGGCATTGGTAACCTCTTTCCTTGGTGTGTCCATGGCGCTGTATGACCAAAACAAAGACGCAGTCACCAACAACAAAGCATTAGCTTATGCTCTGACCTTTGTATTGCCTTTGGTATTAGCAGAGCTGTTCGCGAGCCAGTTTGTGAGCATGCTAGATTATGCGGGCATGGTATTGGTGTTCTTAGCTATCTGGGGGCCTCTGGCGATGGTAGTTAAGGTTCGTAGACCTGATTTCCCTCACCTACAAACCGAAGGCAGCTACACAGCAGCCGGTGGTGATACAGCACTGATGGCAACGTTTGGTTTTGGCGCGTTGATTTTTATCTCTTGGTTTATGGGGTAGAGCCCAATTGAATAGACTATCTGTTGCCATTTAGAAGGCAGCAGATATAAGAAGCCCGTTAGTCCGATTATTAGCAGCCGGACTAACGGGCTTTTTTATTTTCTGATTACCATGGCCAAAACTGAAAGTGCTTACTTGGTCAAATTGCCAAGCAATTGCTCACACTGTGCTTTTAGCGATTTAAGCTCATCTTCATTCATCTTAGAAAGACACAGCATTTCAACTGGCACGGTCTGCGCTTGCTCTTTGAGCTCTACCCCTGCAGGCGTCAGTGTAATAACTCGAACTCGTTCATCTTCAGCACTGCGAGTTCTAAGCACGTAACCTTTCGTTTCCAAACGCTTGAGTAATGGCGTCAACGTACCTGAATCCAAATGCGTTTTTGCGCCTAGGGCTTTGACATTTATCTCTTTTTCTTCCCACAGCACCATCATCACAATGTACTGCAAGTAAGTAAGGTCAAGCGCTTTCAGTAAAGGTTGATACGCTCTACTCATTGCATTCGATGCACTATACAGCGCAAAACACACCTGATTATCCAATTTTAGATAGTCATCTTGGTCGCTCATGATCACCTCACCAATAAATTAAATTGCGCACAATATACTTGCGCGTTCGAATTTTATCAATTAAGCTAGCTTTAAAATTAAGTTGCACACAATTTAATTATGCACAATTAAAATAAGGACTAAACCAATGACTACACTCTACACAACTTCTGCTAAAGCTACTGCGGGTCGTAACGGCCAAGTTTCTACTGATGACAATCTGCTTTCAGTGGCGTTGAGCTACCCTAAAGAGATGGGCGGAACAGGTGAAGCGACCAACCCAGAACAACTATTTGCTGCGGGTTACTCTGCGTGTTTCTCAAATGCTCTACTTCATGTAGCTAAAGAGATGAAAATCAAAATCGCATCGGCGCCAACGACTGCAACAGTCGGTATCGGACCAAATGAAAACGGTGGCTTTGCTTTAACTGTTGCTCTATCGATTGAACTGGATCTAGAGCAAGAACAAGCTGTGACGCTTGTGAAAACGGCGCACCAAGTTTGCCCTTACTCAAACGCGGTTCGTGGCAACATTGATGTGAAATTGTCGGTTAACGGACAAGCGCTTTAGTCTCAAATCAAAGCCTGAAAGATACGCCAATAGAGATGTCTGTAGACGCCTAAAATTGAGCCTTATCCCTAAGTTACTTTGCTTTGAGCGAGTAACTTGGGGATTGTTCATTAGTTAATAGCAAACAAGCTTTACCAAAACAAATCGATACTCAGATACCGTAACGCCAGATTGGCAGACACCGAAAATAGACATCGACATATTGCGATATCCTAGTTTCGAGGGTATATTTCACTTAAATCAGAAATAGCAGTCAAACACCATGTCAGACGTGAACGAAATTTTAAAATCCATCAACAACCCTGTACGCCGAGATATTCTTCATTGGCTTAAGTCGCCTCAAGAGCACTTTAACCTAGACAAACAACTCGTTGATACTGATGTTGAGGGGGTATGCGTTAGCATTATTCAGGAGAAGAGTGGCTTATCTCAATCTACCGTTTCTTCTTACCTCTCGAACCTACAGCGTGCAAAGTTAGTGACATCAAAACGCATTGGCTCGTGGACTTACTACAAGCGTAATGACGAATACATCGAGAAATTCCTAAAAGCGCTGTCTGATTCCCTATAGTTGAAAAGAACAAAAATCAACAGAACAACAGTTAGATAGCACGATGAAAACTGGATGGATTCACGTCATCCTTTATGACGAATATCATTTATTAAAAATCAACATATCGAAATTTTTAGATATCTAGTTATCGAACTATTCAATAATAATGATGCAGATACTAAAATGCAGCGGAGCCGACAAACATGAGCAAGTCCATTCAATCCTTTGACCCAAGTAACGGTGAACTCCTTGGCGAGGTAAACCAAACTTCAGCTGAAGAAGTCACTCAAACCATTCACAAAGCAAAAGCTGCGCAAAAAGCATGGCGTCAACTCTCGATGAACGAGCGAGTTCTGACCATTATCAAAGCCTATCAACAACTTGATAAGTACGAAGAGCCCCTCTCACAGTTACTTGCTCGTGAAATGGGTAAAGACATTCGTCGCGCGACCGGAGAAGCAACCGGAGCGATCTACATGGGTCAGCACTATGCAGAAGATGCTCAACGAGCACTCAACACTCGAAAATTGTCCGGCTCAACAGAACTTCAATACCGCCCATTAGGTGTTGTCGGAGTTATATCTCCTTGGAACTACCCTGTGATGATGGCAAACAACCTCATTGTGCCAGCACTGGTCGCGGGCAATAGCGTGATTCTAAAACCTTCAGAAGAGACACCTCTCATCGCTGAAGCATTCTTTGGTGAACTGCAAAAACACTTACCAGAGAATGTCTTGACCGTGATGCAGGGCGATGGTGAAACAGGCAAGGCATTAGTCGAAGGCGACATCCAAATGATCGCGTTCACTGGCTCAAAAACAACAGGCCAAGACATCATGAGACGTGCCGCAAGCAAGGTAAAACGCTTGGTCATGGAGCTAGGTGGCAAAGACCCAATGATTGTGATGCGTGATGCCAACCTAGAACAGGCCGCTCGCTTTGCCGTCGCGGGCAGCTTTGAGAACTCAGGGCAAATGTGTACTTCGATTGAACGTATTTATGTTGATGATCGTATCGCTGAAAAATTTGAACAACGTGTCACCGAGATCGCTAACATGTACCAAATTGGCCCGTGGGATATGCCGAACGTCAATATCGGACCAATCATCAACGCGACACAGCATGGCAAGATTGTCGACCAGCTAAAAGACGCGCAACAGAAAGGAGCCACTTTTCTTTTAGGCGGTTCTGAGCAACCCGAGCGTTATATCCGCCCTACGGTTATCACCGGAATGACAGCAGAAATGAAGCTGGAAACAGAAGAAACCTTTGGTCCGGTTGTTGCTATCAGTCGTTACTCAAACATTGATGATGCCATTGAGCGCGCTAATGACAGCGAGTATGGGTTGGGTGCCGTGGTGTTCGGAAACCAAGGCGTCAATGACGTTGCTGACGAGCTTGATGCTGGCATGGTTGGCATTAATCAAGGACAAGGCGGCAGTGGCGATGCTCCATGGGTTGGTGCGAAACAGAGTGGCCTTGGTTACCACGGCTCGGTTGACGGACACCGTCAGTTTGCACAAGTAAAAGTGGTTTCAAGATAGAGGTTGATGATGAATAACAAAGAAAATTTTTATGTCGTTCGACGCGAGTCTGGTACTCAGCGCAGTGACCTTCCCGTTTGGGCACCAAAGTCCGCAAACCCATTTGCACTTGATAAGAACGTTAACGCGGTATCACGCGCTGAAGTAAACAATGTACCGGGAGCTTTTCAGTTACTCGATGTGCTACTCCCTGAAGAAGTTCAACGCATACTCGATGGAGCCAATCAACTTGGCTTTACGGAAGATGCGGCCGTTTCTCTACCAAGAGAAGTTCGCCACAATCAGAATCTCAACTTGATCGCAGATACTGAAACTCTCGACGTAATTTGGAAGCGTTGCCAAGATCATTTCGTCGATAAGTACAATCACTTTGCTGGTGTAAAGCCTTTGGGTATTAACGGTCGTTTTCGCTTCTATCGTTATGATGAAGGGGATTTCTTTAAGATGCACACTGATGGGTCGTGGCCCGGCAGTCAGGTGGTTAATGAACAGCTAGTCGATGACGCGTATGGTGACCGTTGGAGCATGTATACCTTCTTGATTCTATTGAGTGATGACTTCGTTGGCGGCGAAACTCAATTTATGGTTAACCGTAATGACCCGAGTAAGCCAGCTCGTCGTCAAGGACATCATCAGGAGAACGCGAATATAGAATCGGTTAGAACACCAAGCGGTAGCGTGCTTTGTTTTCCTCACGGTACACACCCCGCCCATTGTATTCACGGTTCTGCGCCGATACTTTCTGGGACGAAATACATTATTCGCACAGATGTACTATTCGAGCTCTAAGCGACTCTACCGGTCGTTTTAACTCCTAAAAAAATGTCCCGCGCTAGGCGGGACATTTTTTATATAAGATAGAAAGCTTCTACTTCTGAGATGCTAACTCTTAAACGTATTCGAGAGCTCTTTCAGCGATGTTGCCAATTCAGCTTGTTCTTTCGCTGTCACCGCAATTTGCGTTGCACCGGTCGTAGACTCTGTCGACTTCTGCTCGACCGCCATAACGTTTTGAGCAATGTCTTGAGTGACCACGGCTTGCTCTTCCGTTGCGGTTGCGATCTGCTCTGTCATGCTGAATATCTCGCTCACCGCACCTGAAATTTCTTGCAGCGTCTGCTCTACTCCTCGTGAATCTTCAACCGCTCTTGAAGACATCTTCTTGCTGTTATCAATCACATTGAACGCGGTTTGCACGTCTGATTGTAAAGAGCTAATGAAGCCTTCAATTTCCAAAGTAGACTCTTGAGTACGTTGTGCCAGAGTACGAACTTCATCGGCAACGACGGCAAAACCACGACCTTGTTCACCTGCACGAGCCGCTTCGATCGCCGCATTCAATGCCAACAAGTTGGTTTGGTCGGCAACCGACTTAATCACATCAATCACACTGTTAATGTTATTGCTGCTTTCGTGTAAATGAGTGATTTTCTCGGCAAGGCCGTTAATCTCAGATGCCAAAGTTTCAATCGATTGGTAAGAGTGCTGAACGGTATTCAAGCCGGCTTGTGATTGCTCATCAGCCAACTTAGCTGAACTTGCTGTTTGCTGTGTTTTAGCCGCGACTTCGCTCACCGTTGCCGATAGCTCTTCTGTTGCCGTAGCAATCAAGCCGATTTGGTCTTGTTGCTCAACCAAGGTATTAGAGTTGTATTGGCAAGTTTGCGCCGTCTCTTCTGCTGCTGAAGCCAGTGTCAGGCTAGATTGAGATAAGCTATCAATAACCCCAGAGAACTTCTCTAGTGTTTCATTAAGCGATGAAGATATCTGACCCAATTCGCTATTGCCTGCATAAGTCGCACGAACGGTTAAGTCATTGTCATTACGAACTTTAGATAGCACTCGCGTTAGATCTTTAACTCGTGTCGTTAGGTCAGTAATCGCTTTAAAGCTCACAAACGTGGCTAACAGGGTGATCACCACAAACATCGCAATGCTGCCCATCATCGCTGATTGAGCGTCCTGAGTTTTTTGCTCAGTCAGAGCAATCAATGAGTCCGCAAGTTGATTCTCTGTTTTCTTTAACTGAACAATTCGAGCCGTTGATTGAGAGAACCAGTAAACAGGGTCAACATCAAAACCACTCATTTTCGATTCAGCGAGATCACGAAGTTTTTCCACTTCTGCCACCGAGCGATCATTCAGTTGCTGTTTAAAGAAATCAACGTTGGCTTGATTACTAAGCACTTCAAAGTTGGCGAAATACGTGTTTTGCTCGGTTACCAAAGAAATGAATTTCACCAACATACCTGGGCCAAATTCATTTTTGGAAAAGGTATTGTTTAACACTGCACGTTCGATACCTGCGCGTTCCTTTCCTTGCAAGAAGTTGTAGTAAGCGATGGTTTCTGTGGTGATGGCGGCATCAGAACTCAGCTCTGCAATAAGTGCAGAGACACTGAGCAGCTTGGCGTTAAGTTTTGTGTAATAGCCCAGCGCTTCAGAAAGCGGAATCGATTGAGAATCGACTCGATTACGAATAGAAGTGATTTGATTTAAGCTCTGGCTTATTTCATTATTCAAGCGATTGATCTGAGGTAGATCGATCTCAGCAGACTGCCAGTATTCTGTTCTCTGAGTGCGTCTCTTGTCTGCGCTAACTCGTTGTGATCTCAATTCACTCACAAACTTTGTACCCTGTGAGCCAATAAAGCCAGCCGTCATACCACGTTCTTTTTGCAACTCATGCACAAGTTCACTGTACACAACCGACAAACGCGTAAGTTGGTTTAATGACGACATTTCACTGGTGGTTTCTACGCCTTTCGAAATCGCAGAAACACTAAGCCATAGAAAACCTAAGATCGGTAAAATAAGCAAAGCGATGATTTTTTGCTTAAAAGACATATCGGTTAAATTCATTATTATTTCCCTAGCAGCTAACAAGTTTTTCTCAGCCATCGAACTCGGCACACTTCTAGTGGGCGCGCCTTAGTGGTGACTGGATAATTATTCAACTTAATCAATGGAGTTCAATTACCGAGCCACACAGATCAGTAGCCGGTGAAAATAACATTTAACCTTATAAAATACATTGGATTATCGACAAAACTGTTAGCTAACCGACTTAACTGTGCGAAAAGTACGTGCGACAACATTTTATTGACGTAAGCGTCTGAAAATTGACATCTTTTTTATAACCCCAAAGGGGTAGGCTTGCACCAATTATGTGCTCACGGCTAACAACATATTCATCAATAATTGTTCGTTCAGTGCTAAAACGGTATCTATTTCTGCGTTAACTGGCTGTCTATTCCTTGCTAACGATTTGTCTACTCTAAACGGACTAACTATCTACTCCTTAATCACTAAATATGTATAATGCCGAGCTTGTTAAATTGAGGCTCGCAGCAAATATGTGCCAACAACTGAGAGGTATTTTATGAATTGTCCAGCTTGCGAAGAGCAAATCGGTTGGGAATGGGTTGAAGAGGCAGCAATCGAACCGAATGAAGAATTCGATTGCCCAGAGTGTGAAGAAACCTTGATGTATACCATCGATGAAGGCACCTATTATGGAGCGCAACACAAGACCGTAGAAGTGGTCGACGCGTAAATTACAGCCTTGTAGCGACACACTGGTCGCTTTGTTTCAAATACTTAGCAAATAACTAAACTAAGCAGCTTATTTTCTTGCTGGCTCTTCTTTACTAGAACGAACGTTCAGCATAAAATATTAAATATATGTTCAGACCGATGAAGTAGATGTTATGGCCAAAACCGCAAAGTTCGATAGACAAGATGTTGTAGACAGAGCCACCAACCTGTATTGGGAAAAAGGCTTTCACGCGACTTCTATGCGCAACTTACAGGACGTAATTGATATGCGTCCAGGAAGCATCTACGCGACTTTTGGTAGCAAAGAAGGCTTGTTTAAAGAGACATTGGCTCGCTATACCGAACTCGGCATTCTCAATTTGAACCGCTTCCTCAGTGAGACAGGCTCTCCGATTAAAGCGCTTGAAAGCTTTATCAAACGTGCGGTGGTTGAATCTAAACAGAGTGCGCCTAACGGCATGTGTATGCTGGCTAAAACCGTTGCTGAACTGACGGATGAACACGCGGAATTATTGGGCGAAGCAAAGAAATCACTCAAAATCATGGAAGGCGAGTTCGCCAAACTGATTGCCGAAGCGCAAGATTTAGGTGAGATAAGTAAAGAGCGAGAGCCCGCTCAACTTGCTCGCCACGTTCAAGTTCAAATTGCAGGGCTACGCACTTATGCAAAAACTTGCGATGACACAGAGCTACTCAACTCAATGGTTGAAGACGTATTTAAGTACCACCCTTTTTAGCAGTTGAGCTTATATAAGCTCAGACCTACAAAAAGACGCCCAAGTATTACTATCAATACTTTGGCGTCTTTTTATTTATCGCTTTTCAGCCAATCTTAAAGCCGATTGCTTTTATACTTTTCTCATAATCAACGCCTGCGCATTGAGCATGGCTTCTTTGGTGCTGACATCTAAGGTTTTGACGTTCGCAAAACGTTCGACTTCTTTAATCGCCACATCGTGAGCGAAGATCACCAACCTTGCCCTTTCAATGTCTTTTTGTGTAATGCGATTGCCTATTCCATTTGCACCTTGGGTCTCAACCTTTATCCGAACTCCAAGGTGATGGGCCGCCTTTTCCAAAGACTTAGCCGCTAAAAATGTGTGCGCGACCCCAGATGGGCATGAAGTAATTGCCAACACATCCGCTTGTCCTTCTTCTGTTACCGAGCCACCCGCAGACTGATAAGAAAGTTCGTCGCCTTCTACCACATTCTTTTTCAGTAGTATCACAATAAAGGCTGTAGTCAGCGCGCCCGCTAATGTTCCGACAATATAACCAATCTTGCCATCAACCACTGGCAATACGATCCAACCGCCCCATGGTGCATGGTTGATAACATGGAACATAAAGCCAACCACATTACCGACAATGCCACCAGCAACCACTGCAGGCAGAACACGTGCAAGATCAGCCGCTGCAAATGGGATTGCACCTTCACTGATACCGATCATTCCCATAATACCCGCCGCTTTTCCGGCTTCGCGTTCGTCTCGTTTGAATTTCTTAGGTGATATGAAAGTGGCAAGAGCCATGCCTAACGGTGGCGTACAGATGGCAATACCGACGCCCCCCATCAGCCAAGGTTGAGTGTTCACCTGCGTTTGAGCAAACAGCGTCGCCACTTTGTTGATTGGGCCGCCCATATCAAAGGCCGTCATCGCCCCTAAAATACTGCCTAGCACCACTTTCCCTGAGCCCGCCATACCAGTCAGCATTTGGTTCATCTCAAGCATCACATACGCGATAGGAGAGCCTATCACCCACATCACCGCCCCGCAGGTTACAAAGGTGCCGACTAATGGATAAATGAAGATCGAACTCAGCGAGATCATACTGTCAGGGAGTTTGATCTTCTTAAGTAGATTCACCACAAAGCCAGCGAAGAAACCGACCACTATCGCCCCAAGGAAGCCGGTGTTGTATTGATCTACTGCTACCCAAGAACCAATCATGCCCGGCGCTAAACCCGGTTTATCAGCCATTGAGTAGGCGATGTAGCCGCCTAGAACAGCAGTAAACAGAGTTAAGCCTGCGATACCCATCTGTGCGATGTCTGCCAGCACGCCACTTTCAGGCACAGCACCATGGCCCGAAATCATCACAGACAAAGACAACAGCACCCCACCCGCGACCACAAACGGGATCATGTGCAAAGTGCCATACAGCAAATGCTCTTTCATGCGATTAAGAGACTGCGCCCAAGGGCTGAACGGCTCAACGTACACTTCATGATGGCTAGAGGCATAGCTATCGAAAGAGTCGGAATTGGCTTCGAGAAACAGCTCTTGAGCTTCTGCGACCGACTCGACCGCCTTTAATGTTGTAACAAAGTCATCTTCAATCAGCTTGGTCGAAATCTGTGCCAGCACCTCGATATGATGGTCGCGTGATCTATGTGAATTCATTATCAAAAACACTCGATTCTAGATTATGCATCGGCTGGCTACTCTCAGGACAATATCAACCACAGATTGAAAAGTTTCTTCTGTGCGACAACATGGGCAGCTCGAATCTAATGCAGTCTGCCGTTGGGCAATTCTTAACTTCAGGTCGATATCGAGCCATATTGCTAAGATGAAACGCCTCTATCAAACCAACTATACCTGTGATCATTGAAGATGCTTGATTTTCAGTAAAATCAGGATCATGCTATGA
>NZ_OSDX01000065.1:0-22636 GCF_900382755.1 Vibrio sp. Evd11 | reverse complement strand
TTTTCTGCAAGAGTTCGATGGTCTCAATTAGATCATATTTTTACTTGAATTGGTATAACGAAGCTCTTCTGCTACAAATTATCTCAACATCGCTAGTCGTTAGTTCAGTTTTAAACAACCTATGTCGTTGCATGAATATATTAAGGCTCTAGTCGAAAGATTGGAGCCTTTTTATTTTCTGCTCGCTTCTGCAATTTTCTTTTTAAGACGATGAATTAACGCTGTTAATCGTCAAGTGCAGTGGCTGACCGTTATACGAAATTCAAACATCAGTGATAAGTTTGAGATCTTTACGTCTCTTCGGTTAGCTAGCTAATAGTAGCGATGAAAGTTCACTGATAAGACGCGTGCTTGTTATTTTCATTTAATGCCCCGAAAAACTTACTACTTATACGCCCCAATTATTTAATGACAGCTAGTATAAATACTAAAGACAAATTATTTAGGATCGTTATGAGGTTACTTTGCGCTGTGGCTACTGTGTTATGTTCATTCGTAGCTATTGCAACGCCTTGGGAAAAGGCTAAGAGCCCGACAATCAACTCAACATCATCTATTGGCAGTTATGCTAATGGCTGTCTAGACGGTGCACAGGCTTTGCCTATCAACGGGGAGGGCTATCAAGTTATTCGCCCTCAGCGAGAACGCTACTATGGCCATACCGAGGCCATTCAGTTTATTGAAAGGTTAGGTGTGACTGCGAGCGAACAACTCAACACTAACTTATTAGTTGGCGATATTTCGCTACCTCGAGGTGGACGCTTCTCATCTGGTCATTCAAGCCACCAGACTGGGTTGGATATTGATATATGGTTAAGGCTCACTGATGAGAGACTTTCCGAAAATGAACTCGCTGTTCCTAAGCCAATAAGCGTTGTCGACCTTACTAATTACAAACTGCGTAAATCAAATTGGAACGATGACCATTTTCAAGTTATTCGCTATGCAGCCAAAGATCAAAAAGTGGTACGTATTTTCGTCCATCCTGTTATTAAACAAACTCTTTGTGACCAAGAAAGCTCTGATGCCAATGAGAGAGCTTGGTTAGGAAAAATCAGACCTTGGTGGGGACATCATTCTCATTTTCATGTTCGTTTAAAATGTCCTAAAGGTAGTTCTAACTGCATCGCTCAAGCAAACCCGCCAAAAGGTGATGGTTGTGGAGATGAACTTGCCAGTTGGGCTCCGCAGACCATTCCAGTGCCTCCACCTAAAAAAGTAGTTAAAAGTAAGAAAAAAAAGAAAGTTAAAGTGATGCCGAGTCAGTGTTTGGCCTTGATATCAGATAAGTAATCGTACTTGTCGAGGCTCCTTACAGTGGTAATGCCACTGACTTTCTCGTCTCTGAAACTGGAGAAATGTCACACTTTTGTCTAGAGTTTATAAACACGTAATTAAGAACATCGTTTGATATCAGAACAAACGAATAACGACAATAGCAAATACAACGATGAATTTGATAATGCTTAGTCAGGGATGGCGTGTTTTTGGGTGAAAGATGCGGCTTATGTGCAGTATATGAAAATCAGAGTCTGATACCCGTCTATAAAAATTCCAAGGATAAGACAATGACTATGATTTGCGCGAGGGAATTCTCTAAATGGTTAAGACATAGATTCAGTAGTGAAAATGTCGGTATTTCAATTTCTAGAGAAGATATAAATCACCTAACAGGTCGACAGCGATTAGACCCTAGCTTTGTGAATGATGTTCATTATGAACTGATGCAGCATGGAATGGCGTTTGTCACTGATACCAGTCGGGAGAGCTTTTATCTAGTACCGGTATCTCAAGCGAAAAACTGGCGAGAACAACTCGAATATCAATTTGAGAAAGAGATGTTTTGCAACATATACCCCATTGAAAAATCGGGTTAAAAAAAAGGTTCAACTTGATGATTAAGTTGAACCTTTTTTCTTTTAGGTCAAGCCTTGAATGATGACAAACTTTTCTAATAATTCGTCATCAGTTTCAATATGGTTTGGGTCAGTGATTATGCATTTTGTAATGGGACACACTGACTGACATGTTGGCTTCTCATAGTGACCTTTACACTCAGTACATAAATCAGGATCGATTTCGAAGATACTGTCACCCATAGTTATTGCACCATTTGGGCATTCTGGGTCACACATATCGCAGTTTATGCACTTGTCAGTTATTAACAGAGCCATTGCTTTCTTCTCAGTAGAGTTTCTAGGTAAAGTTATTTACCTGAAGCGTTACGTGTATCTTGGCCTGCGCTCAAGTTACGCATTAACAAACCAAATTCTAGGTCAAGATCAGCAGGGACTGGAATAAAGACAAAGTGACCGTTACCTTTTGCGTCTTCTACTGGTTGAGATTTACGGTTCTCCATAACTTCTAATTTGAAAATGATATTACCTTTTGGTGTCATCATTTCTAAGCTATCGCCAACTAGGAATTTGTTCTTAACTTCGACTTCTGCTAAGTCACCACGGCGATTACCAGTGAATTCACCAACAAATTGTTGAGTATCAGAGATAGAGTAACCGTACTCGTAGTTTTGGTATGTGTCGTGAGTGTGACGACGCAAGAAACCTTCAGTGTAGCCACGGTGAGCTAGGCTCTCTAGCGTACCCATAAGGCTCTCATCAAATGGTTTGCCTGCAACAGCGTCGTCGATAGCTTTACGGTAAACCTGTGCTGTACGTGCACAGTAGTAGAAAGACTTAGTACGGCCTTCAATCTTCAATGAGTGAACACCCATCTTAGTTAAGCGCTCAACGTGTTGGATTGCGCGAAGGTCTTTCGAGTTCATGATGTAAGTACCATGCTCATCTTCAAACGCTGCCATTTTCTCTTCTGGTTTGTGTGACTCAGAAAGTAAAACGACTTCATCCGTTGGTTTACCAAGGCCTAGTGTGTTGTCTGGGCGCTCGTCTTGAACTTCAATACCCTGAGTTTCTACTTCTTGAATAGAAACACCTGTTGGGTTTGCTTCAACGATCTGACCGTTTTCGTCTTCTTTCGCAGCTTCGGTTTTGTATTCCCAACGGCAAGCGTTAGTGCAAGTACCTTGGTTCGGGTCACGTTTATTCATGTAACCTGAAAGTAGGCAACGGCCCGAGTAAGCCATGCATAGAGCACCGTGAACAAAGATCTCTAATTCAGTCTCTGGGCAGTGCTCGTGAATCTCTTCGATCTCTTCAAGTGATAGTTCACGAGACAGAATTACACGCTCAACGCCTTGGGTTGACCAGAATTTAACGGTTGCCCAGTTTACTGCATTTGCTTGAACTGAAAGGTGGATCGGCATTTCAGGGAACGATTCACGTACCATCATGATAAGACCAGGATCTGACATGATAAGAGCATCAGGGCCCATCTCAACAACTGGCTTAAGGTCGCGAATGAATGTTTTTAATTTAGAGTTGTGTGGCTGAATGTTACATACAACATATAACTTTTTGCCTTGAGCATGAGCTTCATCGATACCGATTTGTAGGTTTTCGTGATTGAACTCGTTGTTACGAACACGAAGGCTGTAACGTGGCTGGCCAGCGTAAACTGCATCTGCGCCGTAGGCGAATGCGTAACGCATGTTTTTAAGGCTTCCTGCCGGTGATAATAGTTCAGGTACAAATGGTTTTTGTGTAGTCATTGCTTCGTTCTCTAATCTGATCTCAAGTCAGGTTGATACCACCAAGTGATATCAAAGGGGCGCAAATTTTACGCTAAAATGAGTTTGGTTGATAGCCCTAAAGATAACAATGGTATTGCGAAGAGTGTTGTTAGGTGTTGATAAGCGGGGTGGAGAAGAAAACAAGCTCAGATATCGTCGACACCTGAGCTCTAAATCGGAACAATTAAGCGTTAGGTTGAGTTAACCCGCCTAATGATTCAAATAAGTTTGGTAGGAAAACACTGAATTCACCACATAGCAGTGAGAAATCTGCATCAAAACGAGCAGCTTGATCTTCGCGAGGAATGTCGTCGTTTTCGTCTTTTAGTTCATCACTGAATTTAAGGCGTTTGATGCTGCCATCTTCTGCAATAATGAACTCAATGCGATCTTGCCAGTTGATCAGAAGCTTAGTCACAACTTTGTTGGCTTCGATGTGGTTTTTAATCTCATCTGCTTCTAGTTCTTGTTTCTTAACTCGAACAATACCGCCGTCTTCTTGGATTGATTTAAGCTCAGCTTCATCGAGCATGGTGATACCTTTAGGCGTATCACCTGACTTAACCCATTCAGTTAACGTTGTTTCAATCGCTTGCTCGGGAATAGCTGGCACTACTGGCAAGCTACCCATTGTTTTACGTAGTAATGCTAGTACGTCTTCTGCTTTTTTGTAGCTGCTAGCATCAACAACAATAAAGCCTTCTTTCGGCATTATCAGTGCGTAAGTGAAGTTACTGCGGCTGAAAGCACGAGGAAGAAGATCGATGATGATGTCTTCTTTTAGGCTGTCTTTCTCTTTCTTTTTCAGAGGAGTACCAGACTCTGCCTCAAGCGTTTCTACTTTTGCATTCAATGAATCTTTGATCACAGAAGCTGGAAGCATTTTCTCTTCTTTCTTTGCACAGATGAGAATGCGGTTTTCTGATACGTGCGTCATCATATCGCCGTGTCTACCCATCGCGTTTACCCAACCAAACTTCTGTTTGTCTTGGCTACCACAAGGGGTAAAACGGAACTCTTCAAGTTGTTTCTCTAGCTGATCTGCGTTGAAGTCTATATCACGATTAAAGCGATAGACGAGGCAATTCTTAAACCACATAAATATTTCTCATACCTTTATCTGAAGACGCTCATCATAGGAGATTTCGATCCATTTGTCTTATACCTGCAATAAAAATTAAAAGTGAAATGTTTGAGACAGTTATATGAAAATTTGTTTTCAAAGGTCACAAAAGTGTCATAATTAAACCAGATAATGCAATGCGTTGATTAAATACTAAGGCTATTCAATTATGTCGAGAAGGATTCTGGTCGTTGAAGATGAAGCACCTATTCGTGAGATGCTGTGTTTTGTACTTGAACAAAAAGGCTACCAAGCAGTAGAGGCTGAAGATTACGATACAGCGGTAAACAAGCTATGTGAACCTTTCCCAGATCTAGTATTACTAGATTGGATGCTACCTGGTGGTAGCGGGATAAACTTTATCAAGCACATGAAGCGTGAAGAGTTAACTCGCAACATCCCAGTGGTGATGCTGACGGCTCGTGGCGAAGAAGAAGATAAGGTGCGTGGTTTAGAAGTGGGTGCTGACGACTACATTACCAAACCATTTTCGCCAAAAGAGTTGGTCGCTCGTCTGAAAGCGGTTATCCGCCGTGTAACGCCTACTGCACTAGAAGATGTGATTGATGTACAAGGTCTTAAGTTAGACCCAGTATCTCATCGTGTTACCGCAAGTGAAGGTCCAGTTGATATGGGACCAACCGAGTTCAAAATGCTGCATTTCTTTATGACTCACCAAGAGCGAGTATATAGCCGAGAGCAACTGCTAAATAACGTTTGGGGTACCAACGTTTACGTTGAAGATCGCACTGTTGATGTACATATTCGACGTTTACGCAAAGCACTTGAATCTGCTGGTCATGACAAATTAATTCAAACGGTTCGCGGCGCAGGCTACCGTTTTTCTACAAAGGCTTAATGTGGCTTCACTGCCCAGTTTATGGAGTCCTGAATGGTTGAGAAGTTAACCTGGAAGAAGCTAGCTTGGGAGCTGGCTTTTTTTTACGCACCTTGGATTATAGTCGGATGGATATTCGGTTATTTACCTTGGTTATTGCTGGCTGCAACAGTATTACAGTTAGCATGGCATCTACACTATCAAATGCGCTTGTCTGCTTGGTTGTGGGATGAAAAGCGGTTAACACCCCCTTCAGGTTCTGGAAACTGGGAGTCTCTGTTTAACGGTATCTATCGTATGCAGCAGAGACAGCGTCGTAAGCGCAAAGAATTGACCAACCTTATCCGCCGTTTCCGAAATGGTGCTGAATCCCTTCCCGATGCCGTTGTGGTGTTTCGCGGTGAAGGCAATATTGTTTGGTGTAACAAGCTTGCTCAGTATTTACTGGGTTTTCGCTGGCCTGACGATTCAGGACAACCGATTTCTAACTTGATCCGCACGCCGGACTTCATCAAGTACCTTAATAAACAAGATTTCTCAGAGCCGCTAGAGATGCCTTCGCCACTTAATGTGGAGCGCATGCTTGAGCTTCGTATCGTACCGTATACCGAGGGCGAACACCTCATGGTAGTACGTGATGTTACTCAGCTAAAACAGCTAGAAGGCATGCGTCGTAACTTTTTCGCTAACGTTTCTCACGAGCTACGCACTCCAATGACCGTACTTCAGGGCTATCTTGAAATGACGGAAGATCCAGACATGGTCGTTGGGCCTATGTGGACTAAGGCTCATGGTGTGATGACTGAGCAATTGAATCGCATGAACAGTTTGGTCAATCAGCTTCTTACTCTTTCTAAGATAGAAGCGGCGCCAATGCATGAATTGGATGAAGTGGTTAACGTTCCGGCGATGTTGGAAGTTCTTGAAAAAGAAGCCGCTAGTCTCAGTGGAGAGCGAGAACACAAGCTGGAATTTGATATCGATAAGAGTTTACGCGTATTAGCGGATGAAGATCAGCTGAGAAGTGCAATATCGAATCTGGTTTACAATGCAGTGAAATACACGCCGCCTGGTGCGACCGTAAAGGTTCGTTGGTACCAAACCAGTCAAGGCGCGTGTTTGGATGTGTCAGACACTGGAGACGGTATTGAACCACAACACTTGCATCGACTTACCGAGCGTTTCTATCGTGTTGATAAAGCACGCTCACGCGATACTGGGGGCAGTGGCCTAGGATTAGCGATTGTGAAACATGCGTTGAGTCATCATGATTCACATTTAGAAATTCAAAGTGAAGTGGGGGTTGGTAGCCGATTCCATTTCACGCTGCCTAGCCGATTGACAGTGTCATGAGTTCTTTAATACGCAGGATGCGTTTCCCCATCAGTTCATTATTAGCATTAGCTTTGGTTACCCCTGTTCATGCCGAGCAAGGTGTCGATTCTCTTCCTGATTATTCTAAGGTTCCGGGTATTTCTGGCAGCTTGTTGTCTGTCGGTTCGGATACTTTAGCGGGAATGACTACGTTATGGGTTGAAGAGTTTAAGTCTTACTACCCGAACGTGAATGCTCAAGTTCAGGCTTCTGGTTCATCCACTGCACCTCCTGCATTAACGGAAGGTACTGCTCACCTTGGGCCTATGAGTCGTCCAATGCGCCTACGAGAAGTGGAAGCGTTCGAAAGGGAGCATGGCTATAAGCCGACGGCGCTTCGAGTTGCTATCGATGCGATTGGTCTTTTTGTGCATCGTGATAATCCTATCGAGGGGCTTAATTTTCGCGAAATTGACAGCATATTTTCAGAGACATTGCGCTGTGGCGCGACTAAGCCGCTAAACAATTGGCAAGATTTAGGTATCAACCAGCTGTGGGCAAAACATAGATTCCAACTGTTCGGTCGTAATTCCGTTTCGGGAACCTATGGCTACTTCAAACAAAACGCATTATGCAGTGGCGACTTCAAGAACCGAGTCAATGAACAGCCAGGATCTGCGTCGGTTGTACAGTCGGTCGCTTCATCAATCAGCGGGATAGGGTACTCAGGTATTGGTTATCGAGTGGCTGGTGTAAAGTTAATTCCTATTGCCGAGCATGGTTTTGATTACGTAGAGCCTACTCGAGCGAATATTTTAAGTGGAGATTACCCTCTATCGCGCTTTCTCTATGTGTATGTGAATAAACACCCGGATAAACCGCTTTCTCCTGTAGAGAGAGAGTTCCTCACTTTTGTATTCTCGAAGCAAGGACAAGAACTGGTAGAGAAAGATGGCTATTTAGCGATACCGCCTGAGTTCGCAGAGCAAGAACTGGCAAAAGTCGGGCTATGATCCAGATACAAAATATGTAGAAACAGCTTGCTAAGTCGCAGGCTGTTTTTGTTTTGACTGTTCGTTATTCTACCTTTAACGACCATCCAGCATTTTGCCAACGTTGTTGTTCTTCTTTGAGTTCATATTCAAGCAGTTGGTTTTGGGCCAACCAATCGCTGTTAGATCCTTTCAATTCCCAGTTATCCTGTTGTTCAATCGTTAGAGTCACGTCTGGGGCTAGTGCTTGATTTCGCTGACGATTGAGCAAGATAGCGAGTCTTAATATGCGAATTAGTAGCGTTATTTGTTGTGGAGAAAATAGAGACAGTTCCGGCAAGTCTTGTCGCTTAATCGCTTTTCTTTGGTGGCGAACCAATGTTGAGATAAGACGTTGTTGCTCAGTATTGAAACCGGGCATTGTCGTGTGCTTAAGCAGATAAGCCGAATGGCGGTGATAGCCTTGGAATGCGATGCTTTGTCCTACCTCATGAAGTAGTGCAGCCCAACCAACTAGATCATCCAGCTCATTAGTGACCATAGTCGTTACTTGAGGCTGCACTTGTTTCAGTAATGCAAGGGAGAGTTCTTTGACTTTCTGGCCATGAGCTACGTCAACATGGTATCGAGAGACGAGCGTTTCGGCGGTTCTTGTTCGAACATCAATATCTTTAAATCTATCCTCCATGTCATAAAGAACGCCTTCTCTCAGGGCGCCATCAGAAAAATGTAACTCCTTTATGTCTAGCGTATCCATAGCTGCTGAAAGAATGGTGACGCCAGCAGCAAACACTGGCTTTCTCTCATCACTTAAACCTGAAAGGTCTAAGGTTTTGGATGATGAAAACTCACATAAGTGATTCTTCAAATAGGACAGACGTTGCGGCGTAATGAGACCATCGGTAAAGCCTAAACCAATGAGTACCTCTTTTATTGATTTAGCCGTCCCTGATGAGCCAAAGGCGATTTCCCAAGGGGCCTTTGTGTATTCTTCAATCAATGGCATCAATAGACGAGTAGCTGCGGTATAAGCATCTGAGAAGTGTTGTGGGGTTAGCTCTCCGTCAGCAAAGAAGCGTTGAGTGAAGTTGACGCATCCCATAGGTAAACTGCGCATAATTAGGGGCGTAAAGCCTTGCCCTGCGACGAGTTCCGTACTCCCTCCACCGATATCAATAACCAATTTAGATTCAGAAGCGGTTTGAGTGTGTTCTACACCGTTATAGATTATTCGAGCTTCTTCTTGACCGGAAATGATCTCTATTGGAAAAGGAAACAGTGGTTTGGTTTGCTCTAAGAAATCTTTAGCGTTTTTGGCCTTTCTTAGGGTATGAGTCGCGACGACTCTGACATCATCAAGTTCAAAATCCGCTAGTCGCTCTGCGAACACTTTAAGGCACTCTAACCCTCGCTCGATAGCGCTGTCGGATAGGAAGTTATGTTCATCTAATCCATCGCCTAATCTCACTTTCTGTTTGTGTCTGCTGACTAATTGCAGGTGTTGATCGAATACTCGGGCAACCACCATATGGAAGCTGTTCGAACCCAAGTCGATAGCGGCAATACATCGAGAATGTTTGTTATCAATTAGCGGCATGATTTCTTCTCTTGTTTGTACTTCTTGCGAGCAAGTTTCTCCATACGTTTAATATAGTGGTAAGTGGAGAGTTGTGACGTCGGGTAATCGAGTGGTTTTGCTGGTGGTTGTATGTAAGGGTTGCTCATCGATTGTTCTAGCACTCGAGCTTTGTTGCTGTCATCGAAATGAAACTCGGTGATATCGATAATGGTTTGCTTGATCTTTGGATCTAAAATTGGAGTGGCGACTTCGATCCTATGATCGAAGTTTCGTGTCATCCAGTCGGCAGAGGATATATAGACTTTTGGATTACCAGCGTTACCAAAGATCATCACTCTTGGGTGTTCGAGAAAACGATCGACCACACTAACAATCTCAATCTGCTCACTGATATTGGAGACTCCCGGTACGAGAGAGCACATACCACGAATGACCATTCTCACCGTTACATTGGCTTGGCTGGCCTGATAGAGCTTCTCAATGATCTCTCGGTCGACCAAATTGTTGAGTTTTAGAGTGATGCTTGCAGGCTTGTTCTCTATCGCGTTTTGTATCTCATTATCTATCAACTGATACAGGCGTTTTCTTGTATTCTTTGGTGACACAATCAGTTGTTTGAACTGTGATTTTTGATAAGGGTTTTCAATATACTTAAAGACTTGTCTCACCTCTTGGGTCAAATCTTCATTCGCAGTGAGCAGAGAGAAATCGGTATACACGCGCGCTGTTACTTCATGAAAGTTACCGGTGCCAATATGAGCGTAATGCGCCGTATGCTTGCCTTCTTTCCGTTTAATGAGCAGCAGCTTGGAGTGGATTTTCAAACTTGGGATGCCATGGATGACTTTGATACCGGCTTCTTGAAGTTTCTTGGTCCATTGAATATTGGCTTGCTCATCAAAGCGGGCTTGCAGCTCAACGACGACAGTTACTTTTTTACCATTGTGTGCCGCATCGATGATCGAGCTAAGGAGTTTTGAGCCTTCTGCAACACGGTAAACGTTTATTTTTATGGAGGTTACCTTCGGGTCAAAGGAAGCCTGCCTCACGAGTTCAGTAATGTGATTAAAGGTGTGATAAGGGTAATGCAACAAGATGTCACGAGCTTTGATCGCTTCGAAATAGTTTGGGTAATGGCTGAAATGCGCGCACTTAATCGCGGGTAGTGGACGATTAACTAAATCACGTCGATTAAGGCTTGGGAACTCAGAGAAGTGTTTGAAGTTATGGTAGCGACCACCCGCAATGACACTGTCATAGTCAGACAGCTTAAGTCTGACTTGTAAGAAACTGAGCATTTCAGCGGGCATTTCTGACTCATAGATAAGGCGTATCGGTAGTGCCGTTAAGCGCTGTTCTAAACCCAGCGACATAGATTCTAGTAGGCTATTTTCATTGCTCTCTTGAAGGTCATAATCGGCATCACGCGTCATTTTTATAGCAAAGCAACGCACGGAGTCATATTCAAAGAATCCTTTAAGCAAGTCATCTAAACAAAATCGAACTATATTATCTAATAAGATCAAAGTCGTACGTTGTGAACCCGAAGTGTCTGGTAACTTAACAAATCGAGGGAGAGCTTCAGATGGGATTTCGAGTAACACATATTGAGAAGACGTCTCTTGCTCAATGTCGATGGCCAAGTAGCTTTGTTCATCTTTCATAATATTGAGTAACTGGCTATCTTCGTTCAAGAGAAACGGAGTTAAATGTGGAAGCACTTTTTTCTTAAAGTACTTTTTGATCCACTCACTTTGCTCTTCGCTGATTTGCTGTTCGTTGACCAGAAAAATACGATTGCGCGCCAGTTCCAATAGTAAGTCGCTATACAATTCATGGAATCGAGCATCGAGCTTACTTGCTTTGCTCTGCATTTGAGTTAGCAGGGTTTTCTGCGAGTTGGCAGGTAATTGAGGATTTTGAAGTAAGATCTTTCGTTTCACATCAGCAAATCGGACTTTGTAAAACTCATCGAGGTTTTTCGAGTAAATACCTAAAAAACGAACTCTTTCGATTAAGGGAACTGATTTGTCGGCCGCTTCTTGGAGTACTCTTTCGTTGAAGGATAACCAGCTAAGTTCTTTTGTGACATAGTCTTTTTCCATCGAGATGATAATCCTTGAGTACTGGCTATAGAGCTGATTACTTTAATTTAGAATGACAAAATTCACAAAATCTATGATCTTACTTTAAGAAATGTGGTCAACAAACTTGTTATTAGTTTCAGTTGTTTAACGTAACTTGTAATATAATTGTCATCTAACGTACATATTATGTCAGTAGCTAAAAAAAGGTAGATAAACAGATGGCTTCAGCCCAATTTTCATTGAAAGAGCGCGACAAAAAAAGATGGTTGAAAGATCGTCTCGTCCGTTTTTCGGTGACATGCGGTGCAGTCAGTGTTCTAGCTGCTCTGGTGCTGATCTTTGTTTACTTGGCGATGGTCATTTTACCGGTATTTTCTGATACTGGTTTAGAGACAGACCAAGCCGTGAAGACCGTTGCGGTAGAAAAGCCTATCGCCTTATCCGTAGATGAATACGGTCAGCATGCGTTTACTATCGAAAAATCCGGTTTGGTTCAGTTTTGGGATTTAGAGTCTCAAAATACACATTCTTACTTTGAGCGTAATGTTTTAGCTAACCCCATCGCTTTTTCTCGAAATACCCCATCTGAAAACTGGTTTGCCTTTGCCGATAGCGCAAGCAACCTTACCTTTTTCTACCCTGAGTATAGTGCGCCCGTGCTGCAAAAGGGCAGTGAAGCCGAACCTAAAATTGAGCAAATCGATCTCCCTGAACCGTTTTTAAATGATGAATCATCAAACGGAGCAACAATCGAAAAATTCGCGTTCTCTAAGAATGGACGTGGTATCACGGTTGCCGCTCAGCTAAGCGACCAACGAGTCTTAGTGAAGTGGTACCAAAGTGATGTTACGGGTCAGTATGTTTTTCAGAAGAGACAATGGTTGTCGGATAAGTTGGGTTTACAGCAACAGTTGTTAGTCACACCTGATGGTCAAACCTTATATCTCCGAGCACAATCGGATTTAGTGGTATTGAAGTTATCCGATAGCGGCTTCAATGTTCGTGAAGTGATTGATCTTAGTTTGAATGATGCGAAGCACTCGGTGAAAAGTATCGATTTACTGTCTGGAGCTTATTCATTGTTGGTTACGCATGAGGACGGACAGGTTTCTCAGTGGTTCGATGTACTCAAAGATGAAAAGCGTAGCCTGACCCATATTCGAGACTTCCAACTTGCTGAACAAGTGCAATTTATCCTGCCCGATACTTATAGGAAGGGTTTTTATAGTTTCTATAAGAATGGCACATTACAAAGCCACTATACGACCAGTGAAAAGCTGTCGCTGTTCGAGCGCGCATTTGATAAGTCACCACAATTAGCGGCTATGTCTGCCAATGAACTGCATTTGGCTACGCTAATTGATGGCACCATCAGTGTGGCTAAAGTCGATAACGAATATCCGCAAATATCATTCTCATCGCTTTGGCAAAAAGTCTGGTACGAAAGCTACCCAGAGCCACAATACGTTTGGCAATCAACGTCGGCGAACGATGACTTTGAAGAGAAATTCAGTTTAGTACCTATCACGTTTGGTACCATCAAGGCCGCTCTGTTTGCGATGATGTTTGCCGTGCCGGTTGCTGTGCTCGGAGCTATTTACACCGCATACTTTATGTCTCCAAGAATGAGAAGAGTTGTGAAGCCGTCGATAGAACTGATGGAAGCTCTTCCGACCGTTATCATAGGGTTCTTGGCTGGGCTTTGGTTTGCTCCAATTGTCGAAACGCATTTAACGGCCGTCTTCTCATTAATGGTGTTATTACCACTGAGTACACTGCTGACTGGACTTGTTTGGTTCTGTTTACCGAAGATGGTGACGAGCCGCTTCGCTAATGGTTGGCACGCCTTGATATTGATTCCGGTATTGATGATTACTGTGGTTGCTGTATTTGCTGGTGGAAACAGCATTGAAGCCTTGTTGTTTGGTGGTGATATTCGTACTTTCTTGGCTAGCTACGGCATCGACTTTGACCAACGTAATGCGCTGGTGGTTGGCTTCGCTATGGGCTTCGCTGTCATCCCTACCATTTTCACGATTGCAGAAGACGCTATTTTCTCTGTGCCAAAACATTTATCCGATGGCTCACTGGCTTTGGGAGCGACGGCGTGGCAGACACTTATTTATGTGGTGTTATTAACGGCTAGCCCAGGTATCTTTTCAGCGGTCATGATGGGACTAGGGAGAGCGGTTGGCGAAACCATGATTGTCTTGATGGCGACAGGTAACACCCCAATTCTTGACTGGAATATTTTGGAAGGGATGAGAACGTTATCGGCAACGATTGCTGTTGAATTACCAGAATCTGAGGTGGGCGGTTCTCATTTCCGCTTGCTGTTCTTGGCTGCACTCTTGTTGTTTATCTTTACATTCGCGGTGAACTCAGTGGCTGAGTGGGTTAGACAAAGACTGAGAGATAAATATCGTGCGCTGTAGTTTTAAAGGTTCACCTCAATCTCTATCATTGGCTGTTAGTTGCTTGATTAGCGTATCTCACGAACTTGGCTCTTTCTTGGGTTCAGCTCGTCAGAGCAAGGTCGTTCATGATGAATAAACTGAAGTCATTATTGTCTTGGATTAAATCAGGCTCTCCGTGGATTTGGCTTACGGGCGGTGCGGTGAGCATCAGTATGCTCTCTGTTCTTGGCCTAATGCTGTTGATTGGCTGGAAGGGTTTAACGTATTTTTGGCCAGCTCCTTTGTATCAATGGCAAGTCGACTCCAAAGACTTGTCGTTAGTGGTCGATCTTGACGAAACGGTATCAAAGCAAGATGTATTGATTGGTCAGTTATATGAACGTAAATACATCCCGATAGAGCAAGTGCCACAAGCCCACGACCTCTTGTCACCTCAAAATTTGTCGACTGGGCTAATCCAACGCTTAAGTATCAAAGTCGCCAATAGAGAGCTTTACCCAGCCGATTTTGTCTCAATTTTGGATGTTAACTTACGCGAGCCAACAACGCCGTCTGAATGGGCGGTGATCGAGCGAAGTCGTGGGGGGTATTTCTTTGGCAAACCGGTAGGGTTTAAAACGGCTTCGGGTTCTTATCAAACCAATATCGACCAGAAACTTGAGGATGGCTTGGCGTTTGCAGACACGCTAAGAGAAGAAACGTCACGTGTTGTGAACCAAGAAATACGCAATATCAGTTGGCAGTTGGAAAACTTGCGTTTAGAAAAGCGTAAGCTTGAACTCAATGAATCAGTGAGCGATGAATACCTTAAAACTTATACCCAAACTAAGCTGAAATTAAACGGCCAACTTGATGAAGCAGAAGTAAAGCTAGAGCACCTCAGAACACAACTGAACGTGGAAAGCTTGCTGGTGGAAGATATGACAGGTGAGCGAGTTGAAATACCGCTCAGTCATATTCTTGATTATTGGTATCCCAACAAGATGTCCTATCCAGATAAAGTTGGGCATTGGGGCAAGCAAGTTTGGAAGTTTTTATCTGAAAACCCACGAGACTCAAACTCTGAAGGTGGTGTGTTCCCTGCGATTTTCGGTACCGTGTTGCTTGTGATCTTGATGTCAATCGTAGTGATGCCACTTGGTGTTGTTGCTGCTATTTATCTCCATGAATATGCAAAAAACAACGCACTGACACGTTTGATCCGTATTGCTGTAATTAACTTAGCGGGTGTACCGTCGATTGTCTATGGCGTATTCGGCTTAGGTTTCTTTGTGTATACCATCGGTGGTTCTATCGATTCTTTGTTTTATGCAGAGCGATTGCCAGCTCCGACATTTGGTACTCCAGGCCTGTTATGGTCCGCATTGACCTTAGCGGTATTAACATTACCTGTTGTTATTGTCACAACGGAAGAAGGCTTAACGCGTATCCCTAGCTCGGTAAGACATGGTTCATTGGCGCTTGGCGCCACTCAATTTGAGACGCTTTGGCGCATTGTTTTACCAATGGCGAGCCCTGCGATTATCACGGGGTTGATATTGGCAATCGCGAGAGCTGCGGGGGAAGTGGCTCCATTAATGCTGGTGGGTGTTGTGAAGCTAGCATCAAGCCTGCCTGTAGATGGTCAGTTCCCATATCTACACTTAGAGAGAAAGTTCATGCACTTAGGCTTCCATATCTACGATGTTGGTTTTCAAACATCTAATATCGAAGCAGCGCGCCCTTTAGTGTATGCGACTTCATTTTTATTGGTTACGGTTATCGTTGGACTGAATTTAACAGCCATCAATATCCGTAATAACTTGCGTGAAAAATACCGAACCTTAGGACAAGATTAGATGTTCTCGATTAATGAAACCTTGGGTTACCAAGCACCACTTGATGTTCACAACCTGAAGGATGAGCAAATTGCTATCTCGATTGAAGGGCTGAATCTTTATTATAAAGAGAGCCAAGCACTTGATGATATTTCAATGCAGATCCCCAAAGGTCAGGTGACGGCTTTTATCGGTCCATCAGGGTGCGGTAAGTCGACCCTTTTGCGCTGCATTAATCGCATGAATGATCTTGTTGAAGGCTGTAAGGTTTCAGGAAAAGTGAAGCTTCATGGCAAGAACGTCTATCACCCTAAGGTGGATGTCGCGACTTTACGACGTCGTGTCGGCATGGTGTTTCAACGCCCGAATCCTTTCCCTAAATCCATCTATGAGAATGTGGTTTATGGATTGAGGCTGCAAGGTGTGAGCAACAGCCGAGATCTTGATGATGCAGTTGAACGCTCTCTACGCGCTGCTGCGCTATGGGATGAAGTGAAAGACCGTTTGCATGAGAACGCTTTTGGTTTATCGGGTGGTCAACAGCAGCGTTTGGTTATCGCTCGAGCGGTTGCCATCGAACCTGAAGTGTTGTTATTGGATGAGCCAACATCGGCACTCGATCCGATTTCGACATTGACGATTGAAGAGTTGATCAACGAACTTAAGACTCAATACACAGTTGTGATTGTTACTCATAACATGCAACAAGCGGCACGAGTGAGTGACCATACTGCCTTCATCCATATGGGTAAGTTGATCGAGTACTCAGATACTGATTCTATATTTACTTCGCCATTGAAAAATCAAACGGAAGACTACATTACAGGTAGGTACGGCTAACGTTTAAGTTCGCGCCATCTAGAGCTAAGTCACTCTGAAATAAATGACTTTATTCATTTCTTTTAAGGAGCTGACATGCATTTTGGTCGCCACATCTCAGGACAGTTTAATGTCGAATTAGAATCTATCCGTACACACGTATTAACTATGGGTGGATTGGTAGAGCAGCAGTTGTCATTTGCGATGCAAGCGCTTCATAAAGATGACGCGGAACTGGCCAAAAAAGTAATTCGTGACGACCATAAAGTGAATGCGATGGAAGTTTCAATCGATGAAGCATGTACTCGTATTATCGCGAAGCGTCAGCCGACAGCCAAGGATCTGCGTTTGATTATGGCGATCATCAAAACCATTACTGATCTAGAACGTATTGGCGATGTGGCTTCTAAAATCGCACAGGGTGCGATTGAGATCCCTTCAACGAAAGAGCAAAAATTTCACGTCTCGTTAGAACCACTGTGTCGTCAGGCTATCACTATGCTGCATCAAGTATTAGATGCGTTTGCTCGTATGGATGTAGATGCGGCGGCAGAAGTACATAAACTTGATGATAAGCTGGATGCGGAATATGAAGCTGTGATTCGTCAGTTGATGACGTACATGATGGAAGATCCTAAGAACATCCCCAACATCCTGCAAGTGATGTGGTCAGCCCGCGCGATTGAGCGAGTGGGCGATCGTTGCCAAAATATCTGTGAATACATTATTTACTTTGTGAAGGGGAAAGATGTACGCCACCTTGGTGATCAAAGCCTAGATGACGCACTGAAGTAGGTATTAACTTTAGAAGCGAATTATTGCACCAAGGTTAAGGTTGATTGTTGTGTCGTAAGGCACGAAGGTCTTATTGTGATCAAAAATATTCATATCAACACCAGCTCGTAGTCCAAGCACTGGTGTTGCTTGGTAAACGTAGGCTCCACCAAGACTTAATCCATGTGCTGTCTTCTCTTCAACTTCGCCATTGCGCGTCTTTGTTCCGTCATAACTCGCTACACCAATCTCCGCTTGAAAGCCGTGGTTCTGATTTCTTCCGAACATATTTTGAATACCAACGCGGTACGCATCGACAGTCTCATCGTATCGATCGCTGTCATACCAGAGGTGAGAATAGCTCAGGTAAACTGCGCCTAGATTCGCCACATCAGTAATGCCTGCTTGCATTCCAAAGCCATGATAAGAACCAATCTTTAGTTCAGGAGATAAGTGAAGACCACTTGAAAATGCAGAGGTTGAGAATAAAGCCGAAGCTAAAAGAAGTGTTTTAAATTTCATAGTACCACCTAGGTAACCTATTGCTTTCCTTAGCATTAAATATGTTCCGTACATCTTTTGAATTGAAGGCGCTTTTTTGAGCAAGAGATTCAGGCTTATCACGGTAGAGTGATAAGCCTTACTATTTAGAATTTATAACCGACAGTTATCGAAGTCTGGTTTAAATCATAGTGATCTAGAATCACAACTTGATAGCGAAGATCGGTATATAGGCCATTCGAAAAATCGGCTCTTACTCCGGTACCAACAAGAAGGGAGGTTTCTGTTTCTTTAATTGAAATGGATTCGACAGTGACTTTATCCGTGACATAGCCAAGACCAATTGCACCGTATGGTTTAATGTTGAATCCATTTAAGAAAAAGGCATAACCGATATCAGCATCCATTGTAAGTGTGCTTACTTCTGATTTGATAGAAGCACCCATAAAGTTGTCTTTTTCGCTATTGGTTTCATATGAGACATTAAGACCGATGATCCGGTTAAAGTCATAGCCATACTCAACTTTTAGCCCAGAGCCAAGATCTGTGGAGTGATAATCAGAACTAACCTCTTCATATTCCCCTGTTGAGACACCTAGGCCCAATCGGTGACCTTGGTAGTTATCTTGTGCAAATGCAGTGCTGACAGATGTTAGTGCGATAATCGCGGCAAGTAATTTCATGACACTCTCAATAAAACAAATATTGAGCATCCTTACTATGTTCAATATTGACTCCGTGTCGATGGAGTAGATATTAAACAGTTCATAATTTTTATACTAAGTAGCTATTTTTATATCACTGATAAGTTTTACTTATTATTCTGAGCCAATAGAGCTCGCTGTATGATATCAAACAGCCAGTTGGTTAAAGGTGAGTTTCGATTCTTAGCGTGCAAATAACTATAGACCGGAGTCTTCAGCGTTTTTCCGTCGACTGAGACATCTATCCCGCGTAATGTCGGATAGTTTTCTACTGGGAAAAGGTTGGAATGGGGCATGTACATATCAGTATGTTGAATGACGTCGATCAGAGCCATGACCAACTCACTGCGAAAACCGATACTATGCTCGATGGAGAGGTCAGTTAAAATCTGAGACGCCAAGCTAAAATTGTCATTCCAACCTGGTGTTACTAATGATGCGATTTCGTACCCTGCCATGTCATATGGAGTTATGGTGTCTTGCTTTAAAGGGTGATCTTTCCTAACAAATATACGTCCTGTTAATTCAATGAGCTGCCTTGTATAGACTTCTTTACTTGTCTTTTCCCCTAAATAGCTCACTCCCATCAAAACCTCATCTTTTTGTATATCTGAGACAGACGAGTTTGACCATGGAACAAGCTTTAATTTAGCGTTTGGAGCTTGTGCTCTTATATCTTTAAAAAGTGAGCCAGACAGACAAGAAAGCACCACTGGAGATAGGGCGATTTTCAACGTGTAATCAATCTCTTTCGGGTCAAAAGCGTTCGATGTATTAATCGCGATAGATAGACCGTCCATGAACGGTTTGATTTGATTAGTGAGCTGCTCTGAAAATGCCGTAGGTTGTAAGCCTCCATGAACCTTTACGAAAAGGTCATCGTTGAAGTGATGTCTTAGCTTTTGTAAGGCTTGGCTAACCGCTGGCTGAGAAACGAATAAACGTTCCGCAGCCTTTCTGGTGTTTTTTTCTTGATAAACAATAAGAAATGTTCTTAACAGGTTTAAATCAAGAGAGCTGAATAAGTCTTTAGCCATATCTGTCCATGAAAGGTTTACTGCGTTATTAAATCTAATATACGTCAGTCAGTTAGATTAGTCAGCGTGGTTCTCTTCGATTTTTGTTAGCGACTATTGTCCTAAAGCGGTGAGGGCAGCTCTTACATCGGATATCTTATTCGCATCAGTCACGGGGATCTGATAATCATCAATATCATCACTGCCCATTTGAGCACTTGAGTTGCTTTCCATTAGGCTCGGTCTTGTCGATTTACCTGAAAGGTGAAGTGCAGGTACTTGGGTGGTGCTTTGAATCATTTTCGCATTCGTTGCGTTGACGCCAGCCCCTGCCATGATGTCGACTCTACTATCGGCCTGTTTAACCATATCTGCGAGCACATTGATGCCTCGCTCTGCATTAACAGCAAGCCCCGACGTTAGGATCCTTTCACATCCAAGTGCGATGACCTGTTCTAAGGCTGTTTGGTAATCAGAGCTTTGATCAATGGCTCTGTGAAACGTAATCCCAAGCTTTAATAAGTGCGCTTTGTCAGCCAGTTGCTGCATTTTTGGCATATCAATACTTCCATTAGGCGCTAACACGCCAAGTACGACCCCATTCAATCCTGCACTTGCACAAGCTTCAATATCTTCAAGCATACAGAGCATATCGTCATTATCGAAAATGAAGTCGCCCTGTCTTGGTCGTATCATAGCGTAGACAGGAACGGACGAAATTTTTGCCGCTTGCTTCATCATACCGAAGCTAGGAGTTAATCCGCCAAGTGCTAGTGAGGAGCAAAGCTCAATTCGATTTGCGCCGCCAGAAAGCGCGTTGTGTAGAGATTCTAAGTTATCGATACAGACTTCAATTTCGATGTTCATCATGTTTATCCGTTTAAAAAGATACTGATGAAATCATAGCAACCTAGATACGGATATGAATAGGTGGTAGCAGAGGAAAATAGGGGTAAAGTTTGTTTTTGTAACTACCTCAATTAACTGATACTGAGGGAGCTTAGGGGAAATGAAAGACCGTCGAATAGATATGAAAAAAGCCCGAAGCGTTAACTTCGGGCTTTTAATAGGACTTTACTTCTTAACTGATTAGCGGTGCGCTTTGCGCTATTAGCTTATGCTTTATTTCTCTTTATAGAGAGTCTTCCAACCATTAACCCGCGTTGAGTTCGGGCTTAAGAGGTAGTTACTTGCTTAGGTCGCCAGCGTGCTCAGATAGGAATGCTGCAACACCTTGTGGAGATGCGTCCATACCTGATTTACCTTCTTCCCATTGTGCAGGACAAACTTCACCGTTCTTCTCGTGGAAGTTTAGTGCGTCTACCATGCGTAGCATTTCGTCGATGTTACGACCTAGTGGAAGATCGTTAACTACTTGGTGACGTACAAGGCCGTCAGCGTCGATTAGGAAAGAACCACGGAAAGCAACGCCTGCTTCTGGGTGCTCAACATCGTATGCTTTGCAGATCTCGTGCTTAACGTCAGCAATTAGAGGGTATTTAACTTGACCGATACCGCCATCAGCGATAGCAGTGTTACGCCATGCGTTGTGAGAGAATTGTGAATCGATAGAAACACCGATTACTTCAACGCCTTTAGCTTGGAAATCTTCTAGACGGTTGTCGAAAGCGATTAGCTCTGAAGGACAAACGAAAGTGAAGTCTAGTGGGTAGAAGAAAACTACAGCTTTCTTACCTTTAGTGAATTCTGCGAAGTTGAAGTTATCAACGATCTCACCGTTACCTAGAACAGCTGCTGCAGTAAAGTCAGGGGCTTGACGACCTACTAGTACCATTTGGAATCTCCTAAAAAATTAGTTGGCCCAACACATCTTTGTTTGGGCTCCGTTTCTACGGGACAAACTATAGTACAATCGGTACTATAGAAAAAAGCGAATTAAATAGATTAAGTTAATCGAAAAAAGCGATGAGCTTAATCTTTGCCCAGTCCTTAGGTCTGCTGACCTTTACGTAACTTATCCTACTCATATTACAAAGTAATTTCATGAATAAATGGCCAAGTCTTAAGCAGCTTCACTATCTTGTTACCCTTCACGAAACTCGTCACTTTAGTGATGCAGCCGATCGCTGTTTTGTGAGTCAATCTACGCTAAGTAAAGGCATTCAAAACCTTGAAGAGCTGATTGGTTGTCCTCTTTATGAGAAGAAAGATAAAAAGAGCCCACTCGTTTTCACTCAAGCGGGAGAGCTGGTGGTCAAGCATGGTCGAGAGTTGTTGGCGAAGGGGCAAGACTTGGTTGAACTTGGAAACCTATGTAATGGTGATGCGATGCAAGGGCAGTTGCGAGTAGGGTGTATTCCTACCATTGCGCCATTCCTTCTGTGTGATTTGGTTCAAGAAGCCAACCATCGTTTTCCACAGTTGAACTTACTGTTACGTGAAGATACTACAACTAACTTATTGGCTGCATTACGTCATGGTGAGTTAGATGTATTGATTCTGGCTCTGCCTGTCGATATCGATAACATGGAGAGTAAAGTTGTTGGGCAAGATCCTTTTAGAATGGTGATCAGTCGTAATCAAGCAGATGGCATTCGTGTCCCTATTAAATATGATGACTTGCCAGACGAGTCTGTATTTTTGCTGGAGAACGAACACTGCTTAACCGAGCACGCGGTATCAGCTTGTAAGTTAACCGACAAAGAGAAGATAAACCCATTTACCGCGACAAGTCTACACACATTGGTGCAAATGGTGGCCAATGGTTTAGGAACCACCTTTATTCCTCAGATGGCGATTGACCACGGTTTATTGGAAAACCAGAATCTCGTTGTGATCGATCCTCCTGGTCAGCAAGCGTACCGAGATATCGGCCTTGTATGGCGACCAAGCTCATCTCGTCTAGAGACATTCCATCAGTTAGCGGATGTGGTGTCTGAGCTGCTTTAAAGAGGTTGTCTTTACTGATGGACTACTTATTATTTTATTGACTCCTCAAAACCACCGCCTAGGGCGGTGGTGATTGTTCCTTGAGGCTATAGCCTGAAG
>NZ_OSDX01000074.1:0-20409 GCF_900382755.1 Vibrio sp. Evd11 | reverse complement strand
CCCCCTTCTAGGGGGTTATAAAGCAAAACCGCCTTCTAAGAAGGCGGATATTTTTTTGAAGAATGTCTCCAGCAGCCGAACACCAATACCTTGCGTGCAACGTCCGTGTTACCTCACCTTCAGCGCGTAAAAGAAAAACTATTCGATAACGTTGAAGACAACTTGCGTTTGTCTGAGATCGCGGAAGAGGTAGGCGTTAGTCAATATCATCTTATTCGTAGTTTCAAACAGTTTTATGGGCTATCACCGCATGCATATTTACTTGATGAACGGATTAAACGTGCGAAGTCCATGCTTAAGACAGGGCAAACAATTGTCGACACTTCAAACGCGCTTGGTTTTTCTGATCAAGCGCATTTTCAACGTAATTTTAAGAGGAGAGTGGCAGTAACACCAAGGGTCTATCAATCCTTTTTTCTCTGATTTTATCGTTGTAATTCGCTCCTTCTTAAATACTACCTTAGTCCAAATTGTCGACAATTTGCTTGATTGTCGATAATTTAATCGTGTATTTTATGTTCATGTTATGGAGTTGTTGACAATTAAGTTTCAGCAAGCAGAAGTGAGCAGCGTGAATATGAATACTGCGATAAAAGATCTCACCTTAAGTGCACACACGAAAACACGTGTGAGCGAAAAAGAAAACACCAAGTCGGAAAATCTGACTGAGTACCTCGTTGAGGCGATTGTTAACGGTGAATTGTCACCAGGAAGTAAGATTTCGGAGCCTGAATTGGCTAAGCGCTTTGAAGTAAGTCGAGGTCCACTACGTGAAGCGATAATGCGAGTTGAAGGGCTTGGCCTGATCGAACGTATTCCTCATGTTGGGGCTCGAGTTATTACTTTTTCGGCAGACAAACTTCTAGAGCTTTACTCGGTGCGAGAAGCATTAGAAGGCATGGCTGCTCGATTGGCAGCGCGACATATCACACAAGAAGAGCTTATTGGGCTTGAAGGGTTATTGTCGACACACTCAAAGCACATCGATGAAGTCGAAGGTTCTTCTTACTTTCATCAACATGGGGATTTTGATTTCCATTACCGCATTATCAAAGCGAGTCGTAACAGCAAACTCATTTCGCTGTTGTGTGATGAGCTTCATCACTTATTGCGCATGTATCGCTACCAATCACCCAGAGCACAGTCTCGACCAAAAGAAGCGCTCGATGAACACAAATACATCCTACAAGCGATTGGTAATCGCGATGAAGAGCTAGCAGAAATGCTAATGCGACGACACATCTCGGGAAGCCGATTGCTTATAGAACAACAAATTCAATCCAAAGATCTTGAGTAACTGGCGACTGGTATTTGCCAGAGGTTCTTCGCTGACGAGAGCTAAACATCAGTAGTCATAAAGATTAGAAATAAACAATTAACAGGGAGCGTCATTATGAAGTTATCAGCAGGAGCTAAGTTCCGACAAGCTGTGCAAGACAACGACCCATTGCAGATCGTCGGTGCGGTGAATCCGTATTGCGCGATGATGGCAAAGAACTTAGGGCATCAGGCGATCTATTTGTCGGGGGGAGGTATCGCCAATGCGTCTTACGGTTTGCCTGATTTAGGTATCACCACATTGAACGATGTGTTGGTCGATGTTGAACGTATTACTAACGCATGTGATCTGCCATTGCTGGTGGATATCGACACGGGTTTTGGTGGCGCATTTAATATTGCACGTACCATTCGAGCGATGGAAAAAGCGGGCGCAGCTGCGATTCATATGGAAGACCAAGTTGCGCAAAAACGCTGTGGTCATCGACCAAATAAAGCAATTGTGAGCCAGCAAGAGATGGTCGATAGAGTCAAAGCGGCAACCGATGCTAGAACCGATGAGAGCTTTGTGATTATGGCGCGTACGGATGCATTGGCGGTTGAAGGCATTGATAGTGCGATTGAACGAGCGATTGCGTGTGTTGAAGCGGGCGCTGACATGATTTTTCCTGAAGCGATGAATCAGCTAGATCAATACGTGAAGTTCTCGGCGGCGTTGAAATCAGCAACGGGTAAGCACGTGCCTATTCTTGCGAACATCACTGAGTTTGGCCAAACGCCGCTCTATAACTGTAACGAGTTGGCCCAATCAAGTGTCGACATGGTGCTTTATCCATTGAGTGCGTTCCGTGCTATGAACAAAGCGGCGGAGAAAGTTTACAAGCACTTGTTAGTTGAAGGCAATCAAGAAGCTCTGTTGGATTCAATGCAAACCCGTAAAGAGCTTTATGAACACCTGAATTACCACGACTACGAAAACAAGCTTGATCAGTTGTTTTCAAGCGAAGGGTAACCCAGTTTCAATTAATCAAAAATCAACTTAATCCAATAACGTGAAATGGTTAGTCGCCATATCCAGTACCGATGATAAAGATCACCGGACACATAAACAGGCAGCACCAAAGAGTGCAGGCGGCTAACACAGAAAAGGAGTTCACCATGTCTGTATCTTTGAGTGATAAAGCAGCTGTCGATAAGGCTTCAACAGAAAACCAACAACAAAGCGCAAAAACAGCAAGTGCACCTGCAATCGGTGGTGCTGGTCTACGTGGCCAAAGTGCGGGAACTACGGCGCTATGTACGGTAGGCCAGTCAGGAACGGGTTTGACCTACCGTGGCTATGATATAACCGACCTTGCTAATCATGCTCAGTTCGAAGAAGTGGCGCATCTGCTACTAAGAGGTCACTTACCCACTGAAAAAGAGCTTGATGATTACAAAATATTTTTGGTTGGTCTGCGCGGCTTGCCTCAACCTTTGAAAGCAGCACTAGAGCTTATCCCAGCAGACGCTCATCCAATGGATGTGATGAGAACGGGCTGTTCAATGCTAGGTAATCTAGAGCAAGAGTCTGATTTTTCTGAGCAACTGTCCGCGACCGAACGAATGCTCGCACTTTTCCCTGCGATTATTTGTTACTGGTATCGCTTTAGCCATGATGGCGTGCGCATTGACACAGAAGATCAAAGCGAAGCATGTCTGGGTGGCTACTTCTTGAAAATGCTAACAGATAAAGCGCCGAGTGAACTGCATAAGAAGGTAATGCACTGCTCGCTAACCCTTTACGCGGAGCATGAGTTTAATGCTTCAACCTTTGAGGCTCGTGTGTGTGCATCAACGTTGTCGGATATTCACTCGTGTGTCACAGCAGCGATTGGTACGTTGCGAGGCCCTTTACATGGCGGTGCAAACGAAGCTGCGATGGAAATGATCCAAGATTGGCAAACCGCCGATGAAGCTGAAACGAACATCATGAATATGCTTGCTAACAAAGACAAGATTATGGGCTTCGGTCATGCCATTTATCGTGAAAGCGACCCACGAAATGCTCTAATCAAGCGTTGGTCAAAAGAGCTTGCTCAAGAGGTGGGTGATAAACAGCTTTATGTCGTTTCAGAGCGTGTTGAAGAGGTTATGAAGCGCGAGAAAGGCTTGTTCTGTAACGCTGACTTCTTCCATGCATCGGCCTACCACTTCATGGACATCCCAACCAAATTATTTACCCCGATCTTCGTGATGAGCCGCCTTACGGGGTGGACAGCACACGTGTTCGAACAAAGAGAAAACAATCGCATCATTCGTCCAAGTGCAGACTACACCGGGCCAGAGCATCAAGACTGGCTACCTATTCATCTACGTTAGCCATCTATAACGAGCCGACTTCCGTCTTCATATGACAAGTCCTCAAGAACCAACGAATAGAATCTAACAGATAATGGTGGATGTATGTCTGATGTAACATTTGAACAAGCTCAGTACCTTGATAAAAAGCAGTACCGTAAGCTTTTACCCGGTACTCATTTAGAGTATTTCGATGCCTGTGAAGCAGTAGAAACGATATCTCCGGGCAGTTATAAAACCTTGCCTTATACGTCGCGAGTATTGGCTGAGCAATTAGTAAGACGCTGTGATCCTGAAACCCTTGAAGACAGCTTAAAGCAGATCATTGACCGCAAGAGCGACCTTGATTTCCCTTGGTATCCTGCACGTGTGGTGTGTCATGACATTCTAGGTCAAACCGCTCTGGTTGATTTGGCTGGTTTACGCGATGCAATTGCCGACCAAGGTGGCGACCCTGCCAAGGTAAATCCCGTTGTCGAAACCCAATTGATTGTTGATCACTCTCTGGCTGTGGAACACGCTGGATTTGATAATGAAGCATTTGATAAAAACCGTGCGATTGAAGAGCGCAGAAACGAAGACCGTTTTCATTTTATTGAATGGTGTAAAACCGCGTTTAAAAACGTGAGTGTGATCCCAGCGGGTAACGGGATCATGCACCAGATTAACTTGGAAAAAATGTCTCCGGTCATTCAATCTAAAGAAGGCATCGCGTTTCCTGATACCTGTGTTGGTACCGATAGCCATACACCGCACGTTGATGCTCTGGGCGTTATTGCAATTGGTGTGGGCGGCTTGGAAGCTGAAACTGTGATGCTCGGTCGTCCGTCGATGATGCGTTTGCCTGACATAGTCGGTGTTAAACTTATCGGTCAGAGACAAGAAGGCATTACCGCGACTGATATTGTGCTTGCGATTACAGAGTTTCTTCGCAATGAGAGAGTAGTTTCAAGCTATTTGGAATTCTTCGGTGAAGGGGCTCGTGCACTGACCATTGGTGACCGCGCAACAATATCTAACATGACACCAGAATATGGCGCGACTGCGGGGATGTTCTACATCGATGAGCAGACCATTCAATACCTTAAACTCACGGGACGAGAGCCTGAACAAGTTGAACTAGTCGAACGCTATGCCAAGCAAACCGGACTTTGGGCTGATGACTTAGATTCCGCTCAATACGAACGTGTGCTTGAGTTTGATTTGTCAAAAGTTGAACGCAACCTTGCAGGGCCTTCGAATCCTCATCGCCGTTTGCCAACCAGCGAACTTGCCAAGCAAGGAATCAGTCAAGCATCTTGGAAAGACCAGCATGCTAAGCAGTACAGCGATGAACAGATGCCCGATGGTGCCGTAATCATTGCGGCAATTACTTCTTGTACCAACACCAGCAACCCAAGAAACGTAGTCGCCGCAGCATTGGTGGCTAAGAAGGCCAATCAGCTTGGATTATTTCGCAAGCCGTGGGTTAAAACGTCATTTGCTCCGGGTTCTAAAGTTGCCAAGCTCTATCTAGAGTCGGCAGGTTTGCTTCCTGAGCTAGAAAAATTAGGCTTCGGTATCGTAGGTTATGCGTGTACTACCTGTAACGGAATGAGTGGGGCGTTGGATCCTAAAATCCAACAAGAGATCATCGACCGCGACTTGTATTCAACCGCCGTGTTATCTGGGAACCGAAATTTCGATGGTCGAATCCATCCTTATGCTAAGCAAGCGTTTTTAGCCTCACCGCCATTGGTGGTTGCTTATGCTTTAGCGGGTACGATTCGCTTTGATATAGAGAAAGACAGCCTAGGTACCGACAACAATGGAAAGCCAATCTACTTAAGTGATTTATGGCCGAGTGATGCAGAGATCGATGCGGTTGTCGGTGAACATGTTAAGCCTCAGCAATTCCAACAAATCTACGTAAAAATGTTCAAGTCAGACGAGGAGCAGGTAACGACTGAACCGCTTTATGATTGGCGACCTCAAAGTACCTATATTCGCAGACCACCTTATTGGGAAGGGGCTCTTGCGGGAGAACGAAGCCTTTCAGGGATGAGACCTTTAGCGATTCTGGGTGACAACATCACTACGGACCATTTATCTCCTTCAAATGCGATTCTCGCTTCGAGCGCGGCGGGGGAATACCTCACCAAAATGGAAGTGCCGGAAGAGGACTTTAACTCTTATGCGACCCATCGAGGTGATCACTTAACCGCACAACGAGCAACCTTCGCCAACCCTAAACTGTTTAACGAAATGGTGAAGGATGCTGGAGAAGTCGTGCAAGGTTCATTAGCAAGAGTTGAACCCGAAGGTCAAGTTACGCGAATGTGGGAAGCGATAGAAACCTACATGAATCGTAAACAACCCTTGATTGTCGTTGCTGGTGCCGATTATGGACAAGGTTCATCACGTGATTGGGCGGCCAAAGGTGTGCGCTTAGCGGGTGTTGAAGTGATTGTGGCTGAAGGATTTGAACGAATTCACAGAACCAACTTGGTTGGCATGGGCGTACTGCCTTTGCAATTCAAAGCGGGGACCAATCGCAACACCTTAGAACTGGACGGCACCGAGCTTTACGACGTGTACGGCGACATTGAAGCAGGGTCTGATTTGGCTCTAGTCATCACTCGTAAAAACGGTGACAAGCTGGATGTTCCTGTGACCTGCCGACTAGACACGGCAGACGAAGTGAATGTGTACAGCGCTGGTGGCGTATTGCAACGTTTCGCTAAAGACTTTCTCGCACAGTAGGAGCTTATGATGACAAATAAACAGATAAAAGTACCTGCTACCTACATGCGGGGCGGAACAAGCAAAGGCGTTTTCTTCAACTTAAGTGACTTACCTGAGGCTGCGCAAGTTGCCGGAGAAGTTCGAGACGCATTACTTCTGCGCGTGATTGGTAGTCCAGATCCTTATGGCAAACAAACCGATGGCATGGGTGGTGCAACATCCAGTACCAGTAAAACCGTTATTGTTTCGAAAAGTAGTAAAGCCGATCACGATGTTGATTACCTATTCGGCCAAGTAGCAATAGACAAGCCGTTCGTTGATTGGAGCGGTAACTGCGGCAATCTGTCTGCTGCCATAGGCCCATTTGCAATTCATAGTGGACTGGTCGATTCGAATCGTATTCCAGAAAACGGTATGGTCGAGGTGCGAGTATGGCAAGTGAACATAGAGAAAACCATTATTGTTCATGTACCTATCGCTGATGGGGAAGTCCAAGAGTTAGGTGACTTTGAGCTTGATGGTGTCACTTTCCCCGCTGCTGAGATCCAAGTCGATTTCCTAGATCCAGCCGATGCGAGTGGTTCTATGTTTCCAACAGGGAATGTTGTCGATTTTTTAGATGTTCCCGATTTGGGTTGCATCAAAGCGACATACATTAATGCTGGGATACCCACCATTTTTGTTGATGCTGAATCGGTTGGTTACCAAGGCACTGAACTTCAATCAGATATCAATAGTGATACCAAAGCCTTGGCTTTGTTTGAATCCATACGAGCACATGGTGCAGTAGCGATGGGTCTTATTGATTCTTTAGAACAAGCTGAATCACGTCAACATACACCTAAAGTCGCGTTTGTTGCTAAGCCTCAAGCGTACCAAGCCTCCAGTGGTAAATCGGTTGCTGTCGAAGATACTGACCTTCTGGTGCGTGCTTTGTCTATGGGACAACTGCATCACGCCATGATGGGTACGGCTGCGGTTGCTATTGCTTCAGCAGCAAGCGTCCCGGGCACCTTAGTCAATTTAGCAGTCGGTGAGGGAAGTAGTGATTTCGTGACTTTTGGCCATCCATCAGGAACCTTAAAAGTGGGTGCTAAAGCTATTCAGACAGAAAGTGGGTGGAAAATAGAAAGGGCGATAATGAGTCGTAGTGCCCGAGTGATCATGGAAGGTGCCATCCGTGTGCCTTTTCCTAAGTAAAGCGATTGTCGTGAACGGTCAAATGTTCACGAACACAACGCTGAGAAAAGAGTGCACCCAAGTGACACAGCCAAAAGCAAGGCGCTTGGACTAATGGATAAATCATGGAGGAGGCACTATGTCTGCTACGAATCGAATGAATAGAAAAACAGACTATATCACCGAGTATCAATGGGCTAGGGAAGACCCCAATTCGTTCTGGGAAACACAAGCACAAGCGATAGATTGGTTTGAACCACCAAAAACGATATTACAAACTGACGATAACGGTATTGAACGTTGGTTTCCTGATGGGGTGATGAACACCTGCTGGCTCGCGCTTGATTATCATTGTGAAAATGGGCGAGGTGGCAATACCGCGCTGATTTATGACTCTCCAGTTACAGGAACTCAATCCTCGTACACTTACAATCAATTGCGTGACCAAGTGGCTAAAGTCGCAGGTATGTTAGCGACGCAAGGCGTAACCAAAGGCGATCGTGTGGTGATCTACATGCCAATGATTCCTGAAGCGGCGATGGCAATGTTGGCCTGTGCACGACTAGGCGCGGTTCACTCCGTGGTGTTTGGCGGATTTGCTCCTCATGAGCTCGCAGTTCGAATTGAAGATGCTGAACCTAAAGTGTTGATCACGGCATCCTGTGGTGTCGAGATAAACAAGGTGCTGCCATATAAGCCGATGGTTGATCGCGCAATCATGGACAGCCGCTGGAAGCCTGAGAAAGTGGTGGTATTCCAAAGAGAGCACTCCTTAGCCGAATTGAACAATGAACGCGATGTACTTTGGCAGCAAGCGGTTAACGATGCATTGCCACACAGTTGTGTTCCTGTCTTGGCAACCGATCCGTTGTATATCCTTTACACATCAGGCACTACGGGTAAGCCTAAAGGCGTTGTACGTGACAATGGTGGTCATGCGGTCGCGATGAAATACTCGATGAGTACCATCTACGATATGCCGCAAGATGGTGTATTTTGGGCGGCTTCTGATGTCGGCTGGGTTGTGGGTCATTCCTATATTGTGTATGCACCATTGATTCACGGCTGCACTACGATTCTGTTTGAAGGTAAGCCGGTAAGAACACCAGATCCAGGCGCATTCTGGCGTGTGTGTGAAGAGTACAACGTCGATGTGTTGTTTTCCGCGCCAACAGCATTTAGAGCTATCAAGAAAGAAGATCCTGAAGGTGAGTTGCTCACCAAGTATGACTTATCATCGCTCAAGTCGATTTTCATGGCGGGAGAACGCTTAGACCCGCCAACATTGGATTGGGTTGAGTCTCATACTAATAAGCCGGTTATCGATCATTGGTGGCAAACCGAAACGGGTTGGGCTATCTCTGCAAACCCTACAGGGCTAGAGTCTTTGCCAGTGAAAGCCGGCTCTTCAACGAAGCCCGTACCGGGTTACCAAGTGGAGATCCTCAATGAGCTCGGTGAAGTAGCTCTGCCTAATCAACAAGGATTTGTGGCGCTTAAACGCCCATTACCACCAGGTTGTCTACCGACGGTTTGGCGCAACCATGACCGATTTGAGTCTGGCTATCTGAGTCAGTTCCCAGGCTACTATGTTTCTGGTGACGGTGGTTACCTTGATGAAGACGGTTATCTATTTATCATGGGTCGTATTGATGATGTGATAAATGTCGCAGGACATCGTCTGTCGACGGGTGAAATGGAAGAGATCGTAGGTGGTCACCCTGCGATTGCTGAGTGTGCTGTTGTTGGTATTCACGATGATTTGAAGGGGCAATTACCGCTGGGTTTAGTTGTGCTAAAAGATGGCGTGAAAGTAGATAGCATTGAACTGCAAGCCGAGCTAGTGGGTAAGGTTCGTAACGAGATTGGTGCGGTTGCATGTTTTAAGCAAGCCTTGGTGGTTGAGAGGCTGCCTAAGACGCGTTCAGGTAAGATCTTGCGTAGAACTATCCGACAGATAGCCGAAGGTGAGCAATATGTGGTGCCTTCTACTATTGATGATCCAACAAGCTTAACGGAAATTGCAGAAAAGCTAGGTAGATGAACTTTGAAGGTTAGTTAATCTCTATTTGGTGCGTTTATAAACGCATAGCCAAACGTGATGGTTTACCTAAACTCTACTTTATTCTTCCGGTTATCCATTGCGCTTATTATGACCTCATTATGAATCCCACATATTGAGGTCTTTTTATGCGAGCCTACTTTTTACTCATAATTTTACTTGTTAGTGGTGCTGCTAATGCCGCCACTTCACAGCATGATATCAGCAGAACGTTGTTAGAATCTTTGAGTCACCCCAAAGTATTTAAATGCGTATCTAAGACTGGTGTCGATTTGTATCAAGCGGTTTTTGATATTGGCGTAGGGTATGAAGCAGATCCTATTAACTCGAAGATGATTGTTAATTCAAGGAAAGGCCGCTATGAATACCAAATCTTGGGCGCGGTAAGATCTGAAAGGGCCGGTGAAATTGTCGTGTTGACCCGTCATGTTGGTGATGGTGTGAAAGTCGCAGCGATGATTAATGATGAAAATGGTAAAATACTGGGGATAGGCGATAAAAATCATTATCGAGATTGTGGCGTAAGACCACCTCCAAGTGCTGCGGATATGCAGAACTTTTGGTCTAAAGACTAAACCTGAACGGCAATCATTCTTAAGGCGACCTTTTTGGTCGTCTTTTTTGTGTCTGATGAATTAAGCACATTGATACGACACGTCATCATTCGGTTATGTGTTCACTACGAAATACATAGCCAAGTATGATGTATCGTCTAAAGGTAGCTTTATTTATCTGGTTAACGGTTCTGCTTAAGATAGTTTCATTCCAAACGAAGAACTAAGCGAGACACTCATGACATTCACTAAACCTTTATTGCTAGCAACATTAATTGTGACTCTTTCTGGTTGTGCATCACCAGCGACAGACAACGAAAATGAAAACGCTGCGCGTAATCGCGGTACTATAGGTGGTGCATTGCTAGGTGCTACGGCTGGTGCATTGACTGGAGATGCAAGTTTGGCCGTTAAGGGCGCCGCTCTGGGTGGCGTGACAGGAGGTGTTGCTGGTTCGATGAAAGATACTGACGACGCTCGAAATGCTCAAAGAACCCAAGTTACAGCAGATGGTTTGGCACAGGATAACCGTACTGATGCAGAAAAGCGTGTCGCTGAAGTAGAAGCGGAAATTAAGCTTATTGAACTGGAACAACAGCTTGCTGAACTCAATGAAGAGAAAGAAGACAACGGCGCATAAAGCGAGAGCTTCGATACACGTTCTACCAGTTCTATCCGAATCAAAACAAATGGTCACTCTATGTGGCCATTTTTGCATCTAAAACACGCAGTTCAAACAACGAATTAATTCAATAACTTGTATAGATACTCACTGCAAGTAAACTAGACTCAGTTTAATTATCAATTAGGTTTGAGAAGCGTACTTGTCATGAATGTCACCTTAAGGGCTGCAAAGCATACCGATCTAGAGCAACTGAATGAGTTGATGTTTGATCTTCATCACCATCATCATATTGCGTGCCCTGAACATTTTAAAACGGCCGAAGAGATAGAGCAGGAAAAGAGTATTGCACGATACTTAGATGATCCTGAGTGTCTAGTGTATGTGGCATTAAAAGGAGAGCTGATTGTTGGCTTTATCTCGGGGCATTTCTGTGAGCTTATTTCTACCGTGAGTAAACCGGTTCAGATGGGCAGTGTCGATGAGCTTTTTGTGTTGCCGGAATATCGAAAAGCGGACGTGGCTCAAATGTTGTTTAATCGCGTTGAATCTACTTTTGAAGACTATGGTGTTACCCAGGTTTTTGTAGAGGTTTGGGACTTTAATTCACCTGCCAAGGACTTCTATCAAAAAATGGGGTTCACACCTCACATTCAATGGATGAGAAAGGCTTTGAACAAAACATAGACAGCGATTTTGTGTGGGTTTGATTACAATACGATGCATTAGCAGTCTTTCATTTTTTCTCTTATTTTTAGGTAAATTCGTTGGTTACTCGATATCTATTAGTTTTTATTCTGTCCCTTTTGAGTGCTACCGCCGCTTGGGCTAACAATACCTTGCCTGATCACATCGCGGGCGCTTTGTGTGTAGTACGTGCTGATAACCAAATCGTATTGGTTGATGAATTGATCACCGGTCATTTATCTCTGCCGGGTGGTACTGTTGTTTCTGGTGAGCCGCCAGCTATCGCAGCGCAACGTGAAACTTGGGAAGAGGCTGGCTTGTCTGTTACGGTCGGTGATGTGTTGGGTTATACCGACAGTGCCGTTGTGTATGATTGTATTTCTGATTCTGAAGTGATCAGCTACCAAGCTCGAAATGAGTTAGGTGGCTTTGAGCTACCAATTTGGTTCGCTCCTCATTATGGAGTGGAAGTGAGTCGTGCGATGTTACTTCCTCCCACTGAGTTGGAAGCAAATCAATACCGCTATCCTGAACAATGGTCTGAGATTAACGAATTCTTTCTATCCGCGAAAAATCAACCAGTGACTTACGTTACTGAGCTGGTGGGCGCAGCTCCTAAAGTTCATCAAGCTGAATTGAACGGGATTGTTTCACTTCAAAACACGTTTGATAACCTGCCGAATGTTTTTGCTAATACGATACTTTTGACAGACTTATTAGCAAAGCCGTGGATCTTTATCATGATCTTGCCGTTAGTCGCTTGGCACTTTGGTCGTAATTTCGCATTGAAATTTGGTTTCACGCTGATATCCGTGACTCTGCTTACGTTAATCGCGCATCAGGGTTTTGGTTTTCCTCGCCCACATGCTTATCTCCCAACGTTAAAGCTAGTGACGAGTAGTGGGTATAGCTTTCCGAGCTTGTTGGCGGCTTTATGGGTTAGTTTAACTTTGTTAGTTTGTTGGAAGCTCAAACGCTTAACAGATCAGAAATCGCTGTTGATAGTGACAGTTGGACTATTGTGGATCATGTTATTCAAAACTTATTCAGGCAGCGCGTTCTTTAGTGATGTGTTGATGGGCGGCGTCTTAGGTGCCTTAACGACGTGGCATATCGTGAGATTAGACAGTAAGCCTGATATCGATATCAGTGTATTGTTAAGCTCAAAAAGCGTATGGTGGGGCTTATGCTTACTCTCAATCGTCTTAACCGTAATTTGGCCATTGCCGACCTTCACGTTTTTGGTTGCGATTTTAATGACGATTGCATGTTTGGTGACGTTAACAGATTCAAAACCGCTAACGGGTCAGTTCTCGTTTAATATTGTGATTGGCGTGATTGTGATGTTGCTAGCGGGTAATTTATTGATCAGTTGGGCAGGCAGCTTTGTCTCATTTAGTGGTATCGCTTCATTTATTGTCGAGACCTTACGTTTTCCAATCTTGATTTTGTTCGGTGTCGTGGCCTTTCGTTTGCCTTGGAAAAGACAGTAAGCGAACTTAGTCACTTATAATGAAAGAAGGCTGTGCATTGCACAGCCTTTGTCGTTTTTGTAATCGAGTATTAATGTCTCTTTAGCGATTATGAGTTGAAGATAAACTTCTCGATAGCTAATGCGACACCATGATCATCGTTGCTTGCTGTAATGTAGTCAGCGAGCTTCTTGGTTTCTTCCATTGCGTTTTCCATCGCAATACCCATGCCCGCGTATTCAAGCATATGGTGATCGTTTTCAGCATCGCCCATGCAGATCACTTCTTCCGCTGTAATCCCCAAATGTTTAGCGATTGCTTCAATACCCACACCCTTGTTTGAATTTGGGTTTAAGAACTCTAAGAAGAATGGTGCACTTTGCACGATAGTAAACTGAGTCTTAAGCTCTTGTGGCAACTTGCCGATGATTTCAGTCAGCTTGCTTGGCTCAGCGACAATCATTGTTTTGATGATTTCGTGGTCGTCTTCTAGTTGCGAAAAGTCGAACTCGGTAATCTCTAAGCCGTTAATTCGCGCTTCAATAGCTGTGTACTCATTGTTCTCGGGTGTGATTAAACCATGAACCTTGCTGAAGGCATGCACATAACCACCTAGCTCTTGTGCTAATGCAGCAATCTGTTTCGCGGCTCTACCATTGCTAATCTCGCTGTGAATGATCTCTTTTGTCGATACATTCTGAACCATAGAGCCGTTGTAGAAGAGCACAAAGTCATCTTCGCCGTTGATTGAAAGCTCGTCTAGCTTACTCTGCATGCCTTCTAAAGGGCGACCAGAAGCCAGAACCACTTTCACACCTGCAGCGCGAGCTTTAGCAATCGCGTCTTTGTTCTCTTGAGAAATCACTTTTTCACTGTTAAGTAGTGTGCCATCCATATCAAGAGCAATCAGTTTGTACATGTTTTTCCTTACCAAAAAATTAAAAGCTAACAAAATCTAATGAGCGAAAGGATAAGGGAACTTGAAAGCTCAGGCTAGGGCTTTGATCAACTCATTTATCAGTACTCATTTGTTTGACCAAAAGGGGTAAGTGCTTTAAGGTCTGCGGTTGATTAATTTCATCAAATGATTGAGCTGAGGGTAAGTTGTACAAGATTAATGAAATGTTTGAAACCATCCAGGGTGAGGGCGTATTTACCGGCGTTCCTGCTGTGTTTGTTCGTCTACAAATTTGCCCAGTAGGCTGTTCTTGGTGTGACACCAAACAGACGTGGGAAGCATTACCTGAAGATGAAACTAGCCTTGGCGATATTATGGTTAAGACAGAAGATTCACCGACGTGGTCAGCAATTGATGCTCAAGGAATCGTGAATGAATACATCAAACAAGGTTACACAGCTAAGCACATTGTGATCACCGGTGGCGAGCCGTGCATTTATGATCTTGTCCCTCTTACTGAAGCATTTGAGCAACACGGTTGTCGCTGTCAGATTGAGACCAGCGGAACATCAGAAGTAAAAGCCACATCGGACACTTGGGTTACGGTGTCACCGAAGGTCGCAATGAAAGCCAAGTTGGACATCCTTGATAGCGCACTCGTTCGTGCGAATGAAATCAAGCACCCTGTTGGCACAGGTAAAGATATCGAGCAGCTTGATGCTCTTCTTGCTAGAGCCGATGTTCCTGAAAATACGGTCATTGCACTTCAGCCTATTAGCCAAAAAGAACGTGCAACACAGCTGTGTATCGACACTTGTATTGAACGTAACTGGCGTTTATCTATTCAAACCCACAAATATTTGAGCATCGCATAGATCGTATTTGTTTACTGGCCTAGATAAGTCGCTAGTAAAAGATTCTCGTAAGGATTTAAGATGAAAAAAGCAGTTGTAGTATTCAGTGGTGGTCAAGACTCAACCACTTGTCTTGTTCAAGCTTTGAAAGAGTATGATGAAGTTCATGCGATTACGTTTGATTATGGTCAGCGCCATAAGCTAGAGATTGAAGTGGCAGAGTCATTGTCAAAAGAGCTTGGTGTGAAAGCACACAAAGTGATGGATGTGACCCTGTTGAATGAGCTAGCGATTAGCTCTCTAACGCGTGACGATATTCCTGTATCACACGAGCTACAAGAGAATGGATTGCCAAACTCGTTCGTTCCTGGTCGTAATATTCTTTTCTTAACACTGGCCGGTATTTACGCGTACCAAATCGGTGCTGAAACTGTGATTACTGGTGTGTGTGAAACCGATTTCTCGGGCTATCCTGATTGCCGCAATGATTTTGTAAAAGCGATGAATTCTGCGCTTGTACAAGGCATGGACAAGAAGCTCGATATCAAAACACCATTGATGTGGCTGAACAAAGCTGAAACATGGGCGATGGCTGACCAATATTCAGCACTTGAGCTTGTTCGCAATAAAACTCTGACTTGTTACAACGGCATCATCGGCGACGGTTGTGGTGATTGTCCTGCATGTGAACTAAGAAAAGTTGGCCTTAACGATTACCTAGGTGATCGCGAAGGCATTATGGCTGAGTTGGTTCGTAAACAGGCTGAGAATAAATAACATCAGGTAAGTCTATTGGGTCGTTATAAGCATCGATGATGCAATTTCGGCCATTACTCTTCGCTTGATAAAGTGCTTGGTCAAGAACCGAGTACAAGTCATCAAAGTCACTTAATGCGTTTGAGGTTGCTAGATAAGCAAAACTCGCGGTTACATTAAGTGGCTTTTTGCTTTCTGCTAAGAAGACAGTGCTTGATATCGCGTAGTGTAACTCTTCAACACGCTCCCGGACTTCTGAAGGTTTAGTATCGGTCAGCATGATAAGAAACTCTTCACCGCCTAAGCGGCCAAACAATTCATCACTCATCAAGTGCTTTCTTATTTGTTGACTAATATGGACGAGTGCTCGATCACCAGTAGGGTGGCCATGTTCGTCATTTATCCTCTTGAACTTATCTAGGTCTAGCAAAACCAGAGCGTGTTGCCTGTTCGCGCCTTTACAGCGTTTCACTCGTTTGATTCGTCGTATTATTTCGGTTCGACTATAAGCCTTAGTCATCCTATCAATAGCCGCTCTAGCGCGAATACTCCGGTTGGTAAACACAGTAAAGCTCGCAGCACATATTAAAAGTACGACAATGATGTTGTACATCAATCGCTGGTGTTCCATTTTCTCGATATGAAGACGATCGAGTCTAGTTTGATTCGTTAAAAAAGAGTTTTCTAATTCTTGTTCGTATTTAGCGTGCGTAAGATCAAGCGCCTCAAAAGCAAGTCGGTTGTCGATGTCTCGTGCTTCCATCTGAATGGATGAGTATCGTTGATAGAAATAGAAAGCTTGCTTGTAGTCTTCGAGTTTCTGATGGATTGTTGAAAGTTGAAGAAGTGCTTGAGCGATGTATTTATGCCTCGTGACAAGTTCTGCTAACTTTAACGCTTGTTGAGCATAATTGAGTGCTTCTGTTGTTAACTTACGCTCCTCAAACATATCGCTGATGGCCAAATAAGCGTTGATACGAATGACATCATTGTTCAGTTCATTGGAAGCCGACAGAGATTCGATTAAGTAATCTCTCGCTAAATCATATTGTCGTGTTTGTGTATAGGCTTTGCCTAACCCTAAATTTGTCAGTGCGATTCCGTAGCTATGAGAAGACGTACTTAGCAATACCTTAGCCTTGAGGAAGTGTTCAATCGCTCGTTCATTGTCAGCTTGAGTTAAATATAAATCAGCAAGGCTATGGTGTACTTGAGCTTTCATTAAATCAGAGGCATCGTCCCTTAGTACCAGAGCTTCTTCCAAGTATTGTGCTGATTTTTTGTATTGTTTGAGTTCTTTGAGTAAATTGCCGACATCGTTGTAGATCCCGGAGATATCGTGACCTTGTGGAAAGACATTGACCAGTGACAGATAAGTACTTAGAGCCGCTTGATAGTCACTACGAAAATGTTGATTGTTGGCAATCACTCGATAAGTTGCAAACTTTGGTAAGACTGGATCAGCAATGCCATTTAAGTCAGCTTGAAGCGCAGAACAGTAGTAGTTAGCCTGATGATATTTGGCCTGTTCGTTAAGAGAGCGACAAAGTTGATATTTTAACAACGCACGTCCCGTCAAATCGTTACGTGATTGCATTTTGGTCAATAGTGTTAAAAAGCCTTGCTGAGCCACTTGATACCGGCCTTGTCCATCCATCACTAGCGCTGAAATAAAAGACTCTTCTATGGATTGGTATTCGTCGTTTATTGAGGCAATACCATAGAAGGGCTGATCTCTGTGGCTCATGTAGTGATATAAGAGAGATGATATATAGAGTTTGTCTCCAAAAGAACTCAAGCTTGTATAGCGGGTTTGCAACATATTCAATGCGCGAGAAGGTGAGCGTTCTAGTGTAGAAAGATAGAGGGCATTCCAGTCAGCGTTGGGGGTTGCAATAGCCCCGAGAATAGAAGTATTTTTTGAGGAATATCGATCTGATGGTGATTCTTGGCTAGCAGTAAAAAAGCTAATGAAAATCAGGAAGGTAACTAAAATGGAACGAATCACAACAGACTATTATTCAGATAAAGAACGATATTCTATGTTTAGTTTGATCTTGCTTCAAATTTTGAATGGTTTTGGTATGAAGTTATGCGGGCGAAGTCTCTAATTTATGATATATCTCAGACAGATAGCATAAACTAGAGAGATATCGGCCATGCGCGTTTACACGGCCGATACTGGAAACTAGATGTATAGTTTCGCCAGATCAGAAGGCTCAAGTTCTTTGCCTTCTAATGCTGCATTCCAGTTAGTACCAACAAGAACGCCGTCTTCAGCAAGAGTCAGTAACCAATCTTCTACAAAGATATCTAGTGGAATTTCTAGTACTTCGAAATCAGCCCATTCTTCAACGTTATGAGTTTGAGCATCTTCTTTTGAAGACCAGAACGGCATCACTTCGCTGTTTTCGAATTCACTTGAATCACATGCTAGCCAACCTTCATCATTGCGAAGGCCCCACACCAGTTTAGTTTCTTGTGTTTCAGAAACGAAAAGTTCTAGATTTGCTTGAATATCAGCAGTTAGTTTGCTCATGGATTAATTCTCTATGTTGATAACGATGCAAGATTAACATTATAGACGGCTTAGGTATATGCTATTCAAGGAATTATAAGAATACTGAAACGTTAGCTTAAGATAACGTTTCAGTATGGGTGGAGTGAGGTAGAAGCTACTTTTTGATTTTGGTGAAGATATGCCATTCTTCTTTGATATTGCCTTTAAAGCTAGCAACAGAAGCGACAACTTTTCGATGTAACGCGTGATTGATTTGGGTGTCATCGCTGCTGAATTCAGAATCACCATGACCGACGATGTTGACTCTAGATGGCTGAATACCGTTGCTGATGAGTGCACGTCTTACATGCGATGCTCGTTCTTTCGAAAGCTTTAGGTTGTGTGCCGCGTTACCTATTTTGCTGGCATAACCTTGTAACTCAATCGATGTACCCTCGTAACGCTTCAAAAACGCAGCCATCTGGCGTATCTGGCCAAGAAAGACTGGATTAATTTCTGTAGAGTTATTAGCAAAGAGTATGTGAAGCTCTTTCTTCTCTGATGACTCGAAATATGAACCACAACCGTCGTTATCTATTTCTGCACCAATCTGAGTATCGACACACAGATCTCGCGCGTTGATTACACCGTCATTGTCATCATCTTGAAGGTCGTAAATTTGAGTAACAGGCGGAAGAGCGCGATATTCAAATTCGTCCTCGTTGTTTTCAGCTAAAGCATTGGCAGATACAACCATGAAGCAAAGCGATAATACTGTGTTGGTAAGCTTCATTAATATTCCACCTTTTCATTCCATTCTTCTGGGATCTCAACTCGTAAACCGATGAGTAGGTTACCAGTTGCATTCATTACGCGATATTTTGCGTATTGCTCGTCATACTTAGCGTCTAAATAGCCTTTACGAGCTTCGAATAATTCATTCTCGGTGTTCAGTAAATCGAGAAGGGTACGCTTACCGATGCGGTATTGTTTCTCATACGAGATAACTGTGTCTGATGCCGAGTCTACGTGGTCAGATAGGAACTCTTTTTGCTGAACGGTTAAATCCAATGCGCTCCATGAAAGACGCAAGCTCTCTTCCACATTACGGTAAGTACTCTCGCGGAGGTCTTTTGCTTTATTGAGTTGATAAGCGGCACTTTCAGCACGATCTTGGTCAGACCCACCGTTGTACAAGTTATATCTCAAACGAACCATAGCAGAGAATTCATCGCTGCTGCCTTCTGTACCGCCGGCATCATCGCGCCAGGTTTGAGCGGCTTCAAAAGAAACAGTCGGGTAGTTGGTACTCTTAGACTGCTTGTATTGATACTTTGCTGAGTCAACATCGGCTTGAGCGATCTTAATTACTGGGTGCTGGTTAAACGCTTTTGCCAATGCACCGTCAACAGTGTAAGGAATAGCGCCCGCGTCTGCACGAGGGAAAGTTAGTCCAAGTGGAGATTGGCCAACAAGCCTCTTAAATTGAGTGTGGGTATCAAAAAGATTGTTTTGAGCCGCAAGTAAATTACCGTGTGCTTTCGCAATACGCGCCTCTACTTGTGACATATCTGCTGTTGAACCAATACCGGACTCAACACGCTTACGAATATCGCTGTATATCTCTTTGTGTGTCGCTAGATTGTTTTCAGAAAGTGATAGCACCTCATAGGCTTTTACGGCGTCAAGGTACACCTTAGTCACCTCTAATGCGATATCTTGAGCATTTGATAGCAATTGATAGCGAACTGATTCAGCGTCTGCGGCCGTTCGATCGATATCATTAGAGGTGTTTGCACCGTCCCATATCAGTTGGGTAAGCGTAATCGTTGCTTCTTTTCGTGTCAGGTCGGTTGTGTCCTGATTGGTAGCAAGGTCGGTATGTTCATATCCGATCCCGCCATCTAGGTCTATACTTGGACGGTAAGCACCACCAGAAGCGTCATTAAGATATCGCTTACTGACATATTCGTTATAAGCACTTTTGATTTCAGGGTTACTTTCTAAAGTAAACGCAACGGCTTGCTCTAAGGTCTGGGCTTTAGCCGGTAAACTCAGTGCTATAGCTAACCCTAATGTTGTCTTTTGAAGCCTATTCAATGTGCATCTCCCTAAAGTTAGCTCGCATCTAAATCTTGAATTCGTGATGTTATATACGAAATTTAGATGAACCGCCAAAAAAATCACGATCGCTAAGCTGGCGTTCGCAAATGGTTGTCAAAATGTTAACCGATCAGCGTGCGTTTTATGGTGTTTTTAGACACGTCAACCTTACGTTTTTAAATCTATTATTTTCTGCAAACACAATAACTTATATTACTGATGTGAGCACTAAGATTGTTATGCGATGTGATCACCGTCATTAGTTTGTCACTCAAGTTGTTAAATACTAGATTCATAACAAATAAGGATTAAGGTGTTGCGAAGCCAACACTAAATCCCGAGTGTTGAACAAGCCCGAAGCCACTTTATTAAGTAAATTG
>NZ_OSDX01000062.1:0-23958 GCF_900382755.1 Vibrio sp. Evd11 | reverse complement strand
CGAATAAATGATAATTTTCAGGTGCTAAAGCCTGCATCTTCAAGTTGAATGGGTATAGATGGATACGTAGGTTGAGAGGACATCATGTTCATGGGGTTTTAGAATGTTTGCGATATTTTCGAATCTTTAGGATGTTCTGGGTGTTTGCCCATCAAAACCACTCACTTCTGCTTGCAGTGTTTGATGGGCAAGTGTCTTAGTTAGTTGTTATTCATCGCCAGCTTACCGAGCTTCATGGCGGCAGCATGGTGGCGGTGCATCAGTTGCTCCATGTCTACTCCAATTACTGCTCCATCGTTAACTCGCCATTTTCCGGCTACCATCACTTTATCCGCTTGTTGAGCTCCACAAAGTAGTAGTGCAGCCAGTGGATCGTGGCTGCCAGAGAAACGAATATCATCGAGTTTGAACATCGCGATGTCGGCTTGTTTTCCGACTTCTAGTGTACCGATATCCGTTCTACCCATTGCGCGTGCTGAGCCTGACGTTGCCCAGCGCAGTGCGTCGAAGTGTGAAACGTTGGCAGAGCCATACTGCAGGCGCTGTAAGTACATCGCCATGCGCACTTCGGCAATCATATTGGAGCCGTCATTGGAGGCCGAACCATCCACGCCTAGCCCGACTTTCACGCCAGCGGCTTCAAGGTCGTTGTTCTTACAAATACCAGAAGCCAGCATCATGTTGGAAGTAGGGCAGTGACTGATGCCAATGCCTTCTTTACCCAAGCGCTTGATCTCTTCTGGATTGAAGTGAATACCATGAGCGAGCCAAGTGCGTTCGTTGAGCCAGCCGACATCTTCTAGGTAATCGACAGGGCGTAGACCGAACTTCTCGATACAGAAGTCCTCTTCATCGAGCGTTTCGCATAGGTGCGTGTGCATCATCACGTTCTCACGCTCACTGATCTTGGCGGTCTCTTTCATCAGGTCGGTGGTGACTGAGAACGGCGAACAAGGCGCGAGTGCGATTTGAATCATCGCCCCTTCATCGCGCTGGTGGTAGTCACGAATCAAGCGTTGGCTGTCATCAATAATGGTCTGTTCGGTTTGAATGGTGTGTCGTGGAGGTAGCCCACCGTCATCTTCCCCTAGGCTCATAGAACCGCGAGTGAATATCGCTCTTACACCTAGTTTCTCTGCGGCCTCGACTTGTAAATCGATGGCGTGTTCTAGCCCGTTTGGCAGCAAGTAATGATGGTCTGACGCTGTGGTACAGCCTGACATCATTAATTCAACCAGAGCTAACTCTGTGGCAAGGCTCATCATCTCAGAGTCGAGGTTGGCCCACACAGGGTAGAGGCTTTGTAGCCAATGGAAGAGCTCTTTATTCAGTGCGCCGGGGTAGGCACGCGTTAGGGTTTGATAGAAGTGGTGGTGCGCATTGATAAGCCCTGGTGTTACAACATGACGAGAGGCGTCGACGCTGTAATCTACGGGCAAGGTTGGCTCTTTGTGTTTGCCAACCAGCTCAATGATTGTATTACCTTTAATGACAATCCCGCCTTCTGCATCAGCTAGTGAGCCAGTGTAGATTGCGAGAGGATTCTTAATCCAGATGGTTTCCATTCATAGTAGTCCTTAGCCATCTCAGCCTTTTCAGGGAAGAGGGTCTTTATTGGTATTTGTTGTTGAAAGATAAATTCGAATCAGGGCGTTAAAACGTTCAATGCTCTAATCAGCCCTGATCCTACGGAAATCGGTTTTACGTTAGTCAGTGAACCAGCTAGTTCGTTTTTGGCTCAGGGTCATCTGATGCTGCTTGAACGTCTGCTTCTGTACTTGCTTGCTGAATCTCTAATTGCTCGTCTGAGTGTCGTTCTTCTTCAGCTTGCTCTTTCATCTCTAGCTCAACTTGCGCTTGGCTTTCGGCCAGTGCTTCTTGCTCTTCTGCTCGTGAAGACTTTGGTAAAACAAGGTTCAATAGCACCGTCATGATAGTACCGGTAGTGATGCCAGAGTGAAGAAAGTTCGCAAGGTCATGCGGCAAGTGTTGCAGCAATCTTGGTTCGAAAGTGACGGCTAAGCCAGACGCCAAACCAACACAGATTACCAAGGCATTTCGCTTGGTGTCTGCGGCCTTGATCAACATGCGGATACCCGCGTAGGCAATCATTCCGAACATCACAAAACCCACACCACCTAGAACAGGTTTCGGAATCGTGACGGCAATAGCGGCTAATTTCGGGAATAAGCCACCTAAAATTAGCAAACAACCGGTTGCAGCCACTACATAGCGACTTGCTACACCTGTGATACCTACAATGCCGACGTTTTGACTGAACGATGCCAGTGGCATTGCCGTTAAAATCGAAGATAAGGTACTACCAAGTCCATCGCCTAATAGACCACGTTTTAAGTCTTTACCGCTGACTTGGGTTTGGCAGTTGTTGCCTAGTGCCATGAAGTCACCTGTTGCTTCGGCGATAACCACGATGTACACCAAGCTCATGCTGATGATGGCACTCGCAGAAAAGGTAAAGCCATATTTGAAGGGCTCAGGTCCGCCAACCCAAGCGGCAGAGCTGATTTGCTCAAGGTCGACCATGCCGAGTGATAGCGCCACAATATAACCGCCCGCTAAACCAATCACGATGGCCGAAGCGGCAACCGCGCCTTTACAGTAAACCGATACGCCAACCACAATCCCCAAAGAGATCAGTGCTAGAAACAGCTTTGGCAGCGTGGCGAATTGTTCTGTGTTGGCAGGAGAGTCTCCGACCCAGTTCATGGCAACCGGTAAAATGGTTAAGCCGATTAAGGTAACCACTACACCACTTACCACGGTTGGGAACAGTTTCCGAACCTTGTCCATATAGAAGCTGGCACCAATCACCACGAACGAGCCGATAAGCGCTGAGCCCATGATCGCGGCTACACCGCCTTCGTTGCCGATTGAAATGGCGACGCCCAAAAAGGCAAAGCTCGAACCCATCACCACGGGCAGTCGAATGCCAACAGGGCCAAAACCGAGACATTGAGCGACGGTTACAATACCTGACGCCAGCAGCGCAGCATTGATCAGCGAAACGATCTCGGTGTTAGGCAAGCCAATTGACGCGCCGACAATAAGGGGAACAGCGACGATGCCACCAATCGAGGCGAGCATGTGCTGTAATGCGAGTAGGAAGGTTAAGCCGTGAGGCGGTCTTTCATTTAGGGTGTACAGAAGTTTCATTTGATATTCCTCTGCCTGTGTTTCCGTTTACAGGCGATTGGCGGTCAAATAATGACTTCTACAAACTGCGTAGGGTCATAAAAAAGGTGCACTAACCGAGCGGATATTTGTGTGTTCCGCTGATTAGCACAATTAGCTTTTTCTTAAAAATGTTGTTCTAGCATGTGTCTTGATAGCTCGGCCTGCGAACAAGCCAAGCGATAGTTACGTAGGGTGATTAACCGATGAACACGAGCTTCGCGACAAAAATCGCGGCTAGGAAGTACATCGAAATTGATACGTCTTTTGTTTTACCTGTCGCCAGTTTCAACACAGTGTAGGTAATGAAACCCAGTGCGATACCATTCGCGATAGAGAAGGTCAGTGGCATCATTAACGCCGTAATAGCTGCGGGAGCACCGTTGGTGAAGTCTTTCCAGTCCACGTGTTGCATGCTGCTCATCATCACGAATGCCACGTAAATCAACGCGCCAGAGGTCGCGTAAGCGGGGATCATGCCTGCTAGTGGTGATAGGAAAATTGCCGCTAAGAACAACACACCAACCACAATTGCCGATAGGCCAGTTCGTGCGCCAGCTGCAACGCCCGCTGCACTTTCTACATAACTGGTTACTGGCGGACAACCCACACACGCACCTGCCACACTTGAGATACTGTCGGCTTTAAGCGCTTTGCTCAGGCCTTCGATCTTGCCCGTTTCTGGGTTGGTTAGGTTTGCACGTTCAGCCACGCCCATCAAAGTACCCGCGGTATCGAACATGTTTACAAAAAGGAAAGCCAAGATAACGCTGATCATTGAAACATCGAGAGCGCCCATAATGTCCATTTTTAGGAATGTAGGCGCTAAGCTTGGTGGAGCCGCAAAGAAGCCGTTGTAATGCACTAAGCCAAGCATCATGCCGACCAGAGTCACACTCAAAATACCGATCAACACCGCACCAAAAACCTTGCGCTCACTCAGAACAGCGATGATCAAGAATGCGATAGCGGCCAGTAGCGCTTCAGGTTTAGTGAAGTCACCTAGTGATACCAATGTTGCTGGGTTTTCGACGACGATGCCTGCGGTTTTAAGGCCAATTAGACCTAAGAACAAACCAACACCCGCTGTCATGGCATAACGTAGACTCACTGGGATACTTTCAATGATCCATTGGCGGACTTTGTAGAAACTCATCCCAACGAACAAGATACCGGAGATAAACACTGCACCCAGAGCGACTTCCCAGCTGTAGCCCATCTCGCTTACTACCGTGAACGAGAAGAAGGCGTTCAAGCCCATGCCCGGTGCAAGGCCGACAGGCCAGTTCGCAAATAGTCCCATTAACAAACAACCGATCGCGGCACCAATACAGGTTGCGACGAATACCGCGCCTGCATCCATGCCAGAAGCAGCCATTATTTGTGGGTTAACGAAGATAATGTAAGCCATGGTAGCGAAGGTGGTGACACCACCGACTAACTCATTTTTTACGCTGCTTCCGTGGGCCTTAATTTTAAAGAGTTTCTCTAAAAATCCGTTATTCGCATCTTGGTTGAGTATTTCTGTTTTACTCTCACTCATGTCAGCAAGTCCTTTTATGTTGTGATCCATTTATTGAATACAGCGAGATTTCAATATTAAGTTTTAAGGTTTTTTCCTAGCCACTAGCTTTCTATTTATTAGTTTCCTAACGGTTAATTCCTTAGCTGTTCATTTTTCAGCCATTGGTTTCTAACCATCTGTTTTCTAGCTATTAATCTCTAACTATTAACGTTGTTAGTATTTTTATATGAGCGTGTTGAGGGTCTGTTGACCTTTCGCGGTTAAATTTTGTTCGAGATAGAATCGTTTTAGGCGCGACAAGGAGTATCTAGCCTAGTCACTCTAAGTAAATACTTCTTAACAAAGCATAAAACGATTCTAGCCGAACCCTTCGGGCAGCCTTTGTGGTTCATTTCTACTGCGTTATCGGCTTCTCATGTAGGCTAGCTACACATCAAAGCCTCTGCCTTGTAGAAATTTCCCACAAAGCGCTGCAAAAATCAGCTCGAAAGGCCAACAGACCCTACTGAGCGCGCATCATTTTAGATGCACGCACGAATCTGTTTATTATTCGATGGTTGAGCCTAGTTTGAAGTTCTAGGACACGGGGCTAACTGCCCCGATAGGTTGAGAAACTGTACGGCGAGACGAGAAGAGGAACGTGATAATGCGCTTCTGGATCATCTAAGCCGAAACGAATAACCACATCGTCTAGGAAAGGCACACCATCCAATTCCACACCTTTGCTTTTGTAGTAATCCGCAACGTAGAACACCAATTGATATTTCCCCGGTCGGAAATCATTTCCTGCCAGAATCGGCGCATCGGTTCGGCCATCGGAGTTCGTGATTACCGTCGCCAGCTTTTCTGTTGAGTCGTCATTGACCTTATAAAGCTCTACCTTGATCTCTGCACCCGGTAAGCCGTGAGTCGTGTCTAATACGTGTGTTGTTAGTCTTCCCATAGTCCTTTAATAGCGCTTTTGGCGCTCCTCTGTTCCGTGGTTTATCTGTCTGATTCGACCTTGCAAAGAATGCAACTGGTCACTTTGTTATCACTAACTATGTACGAACTGTACACAATTAGTAAAGCAAATTGTTGTAGAAATGTTAACCATTGTGTCGTTTTTTCTGACTTTATAGATCTTGATTATCGTTTTTTTGTGAGCTTGTGTTTCATTAACTAATTGTTTTTAAATGAGTATGGTGCGTAAATTTAACTTGAATAACAAAATCTTTACATTGAGATAAATAATTGTATACAATAAATGTACAGGGGTAAGGTTGCTTTGTTTATCGAGAATCCATTTGGTGACTCAATTAAAGAGCGGCTAAGCCAACCACTTATGTTAGGAGTACTTGGATGAATAAGGATTATTCAAGAAATTTGATCGGTTACGGAGCTAACCCTCCAAACCCTCAATGGCCAGGTAATGCGCGCGTCGCGGTTTCTTTTGTATTGAACTATGAAGAGGGCGGTGAGCGTTGTTTGTTACATGGAGACGACGAGTCTGAAGCCTTTCTCTCAGAGATCCCGTCAGCACAACCGATCAAAGGCGAACGTCACATCAGCATGGAATCCATTTATGAATATGGTAGCCGTGTAGGTGTGTGGCGTGTTCTTCGCTTGTTCGATGAATATGAAATCCCACTGACCGTATTTGCTGTCGCAATGGCGATTGAGCGTCACCCAGACGTTGCCAAAGCTATGGTCGAAGCGGGGCACGAAATCTGTAGCCACGGTTATCGTTGGATAGACTATCAATACATTGATGAGTCTGAGGAGCGTGACCACATGACCAAAGCGATTGAGATCATCCAACAAGTGACAGGTCAGCGCCCGCAAGGTTGGTACACAGGTCGAACGGGCCCAAATACGCGTCGCTTGGTTGCAGAAGAGGGCGGTTTTCTTTACGACTCTGATGCCTATGATGATGACCTACCTTATTGGCACACCGAGACTGGTCATCCGCAATTGGTGATCCCATACACTCTCGATGTGAACGACATGCGCTTTTCAACCGCGCAAGGCTTCAACTCTGGTGAGCAGTTCTTCCAATACCTAAAAGACACGTTTGACACTCTTTATATGGAAGGCGAAACAGCGCCGAAAATGATGTCGGTTGGGTTGCATTGTCGTCTGATTGGTCGCCCCGGTCGTATTGCTGCATTAAGACGTTTCTTAGATTACGTAAAACAGCACGACAGCGTGTGGTTATGTCGTCGAATCGATATCGCCAACCACTGGCACCAACATCATCCTTATCAACCAAATAACGCTATTCATCAACAGCAAAAGTAGCAGTGAAGCAAGGAGGCTTAACGTGACAGAATTTCGATCATGCCAACCAACAACCATGGACCGCGATACCTTTGTCGCTCACTTTGCTGATGTTTACGAACACAGCCCGTGGGTTGCAGAAGTGGTGTATGACCAAGGTTTGAATGCCGAAGACGACCATATCGAGAATCTTCATCTGAAAATGGCATCGACCTTGTTAAGTGCAGACCAAGGCAAACAGTTGGCTTTGATCAACGCTCACCCGGATTTAGCCGGTCGAGCAGCAGTAAACGGCGAACTCACCGAGTCGTCGACCAAAGAACAAGCGGGGGCGGGCATCGACCAGTGCAACGCCGAAGAATTTGAAAAATTCACTTCTTACAACAACAGCTACAAAAGTCGCTTCAATTTCCCTTTTATCATGGCGGTGAAGGGAGCCAATCGTTACCAAATTCTTGAGTCGTTCGAGATGCGATTAGGAAATGATAGTGAAACTGAGTTTGCTACGGCGATTCAAGAGATCAACAAGATCGCGATGTTTCGTCTCTGGGATATGTAAGTTAACGGAGTTAACAGCTATCTCAGCCCAGTCTTAGTGAGCCAAGAGCTTTGTTTATCAGAGCGCTGCTTATTAGAGCTTGATTTATCGAAGGCTTGTTTATCAAAGCCTTATTGAATAAAGCATAAGCCACTAAGTTCTCATTTTATTATTACTTGATTAATTGGATAGGATTACACGGACATGACCCAAACATTTGAACAATTCATAAACCTTGCAGACGAAAAACTCGGCGCAGAAGCTATCTTCGCAACAGACGATTTTTTCGCCGATAAAAGCCGTCTACTCAGCCACGCAGCGCCAGAGTGGAAAGACGACTTATACGACGATAACGGCAAGTGGATGGACGGTTGGGAAAGCAGACGTAAACGCGGTGAAGGTTACGACTACTGTGTCGTTCGCCTTGGCCTAGCTGGCACCATTGCTGGCGTTGATATTGATACCTCATTCTTCACAGGTAACTTCCCACCTTCGGCATCAATTGACGCGTGTTACTCACCACAAGGTGAGCCAACGGACGCAACAGAGTGGCAAGAAATTCTGCCTTCAATGGCATTACAGGGTGATCATCATCATCTTGAAGCGATTGAAAGCGACCAAGTATTTACGCACCTACGTTTGAACATCTACCCAGACGGCGGTGTCGCGCGCTTACGTGTTTATGGCCGACCAAGTGTCGATTGGGAAGCAATAGATTCTCAGCAACAAGTTGACCTAGCATCGGTTGAACACGGCGGCCGAGCATTGGCATGTAGCGATGAGCACTACGGCAACAAAGCCAACATCTTAGGCCCAGGCCGCGGTGAAAACATGGGTGATGGCTGGGAAACAGCGCGTCGTCGTACACCGGGTAACGACTGGGTTATCGTGGCACTAGGTCATCCAGGTAACATCGAACGCATTGTCGTTGATACGGCTCACTTCAAAGGTAACTATCCTGACAGCTGCTCGATTCAAGCGGCCTACGTGAAAGGCGGTACCGACGATCAAGTAGAAACACAAAGCCTATTCTGGCGTGAACTGTTGCCTGCACAAAAGCTGCAAGCGCACGAGATTCACGAATTCATTTCTGAGGTTAACGACCTTGGTGCGATTACCCACGTACGTGCAAACATATTCCCAGATGGTGGTATCAGCCGTTTGCGTCTATTTGGTACGAAGGCGAAATAGGTAAGGAAATGAGTATGAGTAATGGAATACGTCGTTTATCCATCGAACCGTTAACCAAGCAGGCTTTTGAAGAGTTTGGCGATGTTATCGAGTCCGATAATAGTGATTTCTTCATGATCAACAGTGGATCAACACGTCGCTACCACAAGCTAGCGACAACGGATGTGCAAGACCAAGACGGAGAAGCGATCATCAGCATCTTCCAAGCCACACCGTTGAACTACCCACTGACCATCAAAATGTTAGAGCGTCATCCACTTGGCTCTCAGGCATTCATTCCATTACTTGGTCAACCCTATTTAATTGTTGTTGCGCCAAAAGGCGATGATCCAACATTAGCCAATAGCCGAGCTTTCTTGAGCAACGGCCGTCAAGGAGTGAACTATCACAAAGGGGTGTGGCATCACCCAGTTCTAGCGCTTACTGATCAAGACCAGTTCTTGATCGTCGATAGAGGCGGCGAAGGGCACAACTGTGATGAAGTTTATTTCGACAACGATCGAGTGGCATTGCATTTGGACGATCTGCCAACGGACGACAATAAGGAAGATCAACGCTTAGCTAAAGCGTTGTGATACAGGAGTTTATTATGGATCCGCATATTACAGAATGGTTGAATTTAGCAATACGCTGGGCTCACATGATTGTTGGTGTTGCGTGGATAGGCGCATCATTTTACTTTGTTTGGTTAGAGAACAACCTTAACCGAGTAAACCCAAAAACGGGCCTTTCAGGCGACTTATGGGCGATTCACGGTGGTGGTATTTATCACCTAGAGAAGTACAAACTTGCGCCACCAGAGATGCCAGAGCACTTGCACTGGTTTAAATGGGAAGCTTACTTCACGTGGATCACCGGTGTGTGTCTACTGGGTGTGGTTTACTACCTTAACGCTGAGATTTACCTGATTGCACCGGGCTCTGGCCTTGATTCAACAACGGCAATCGCGATTGGTATTGGTTCATTCGTTGCCGGTTGGTTTATCTATGATCTATTGTGCGATTCGCCATTAGGAAAAACCCCCGTGTTGCTTGGCGTTGTGCTGTTTGTGCTGCTCGTCGCTGCGACATATGGCCTAACCCAAGTGTTCAGTGGCCGTGGTGCTTACATTCATGTTGGTGCCATCATTGGTACTATCATGGTGGGTAACGTATTCCGCGTTATCATGCCTGCACAGCGCAACTTGGTGAAAGCGATTGAAGAGAAGCGCGAACCGGATCCGGCACTGCCAGCGAAAGGTCTACTGCGTTCTCGTCACAACAACTACATGACACTGCCAGTGCTGTTCATCATGATCAGTAACCACTTCCCAAGCACTTACGGATCGGAATATAACTGGCTTATTCTTGCTGGGCTAGCGATCTTCAGTATCTTGGTGCGTCACTACTTCAACACCCGTCATGGTAGCCAGAAGTTTGCCTGGACAGTGCCAGTAGCGGCATTGGGTATGATCACGCTTGCGTTTGTGACTTCACCTTACGCGAAAAAACAGATGACTCCAGTTGTACAGGCGCCAGTGGTTCAAGAAGTGCAAGTAAGCGCGACTGAATCGACGGTAGAAGAGGCTGCTTCAATCGATACTGCTTCAACTACAACTGATGCTCTAGCTTTACCAGCAGACCACGCAGCTCAAACCGCTAGCGCAGGAGTCAGCTTTGAAACCATCAACAAGGTCATTCAAGAGCGCTGTTCTGTGTGTCACTCATCAACCCCAAGCCACGCCGCTTTTGCTGCTGCGCCAGCCGGTGTGATGTTTGATACCCCAGAAGAGATTAAAGCCAATGTACCAAGGATTGTTGCTCAAACCGTAACAACCAAGGTGATGCCGCTCGGCAACATGACTCAAATGACCGACGAAGAACGCGCACTCATCGGAACTTGGGTAGAGCAAGGCGCGACGCTTCAATAATCATGTGAAATCCTTTACCTAAGAGCATGAGTCTTAGGTGAGGCTTGGGGAGAGTTTGGTTTCGGGCACGCGCCAAGCTCATCCCACCCTGTTTCCCCGGTTCCTATAACCGGGGCTTTTTGTTTTTGGACAAAGGGAATAACTTCTTGGAATAAATTGCTAACTTCACGTAACTAAAGTTGAAGTGAGCTGATTGAAACATAAGTTAATGAAATTGCAGATATTAAGTAATGGGCATTCAAGCCTTGTATTTCTTGTGTTATTTGAGGCTTTACGCTGGCGACTAATAGTACCAATGCCATTGGTAGCATCGCTGCTGATTGAGCATGCACAATAAGAGTATCTAGTTCTAATCCTTTAAATGAGAAGTCATTAAGCCAAAGTAGGCGAGTACAAGCTGTGCAAGCACAACTAATCGAACTTATGTGAACAATGCTACTCAATTCCATGTTTACCTTTACTAAGAATATACAAGTCAATGTTGATAGGTTTTACCTATTGATATTAATCAATAATACCATTTAACTTTAAGATATGTCTATTGAAGCTTGAACTTTGATAGTTAAAACCTATCAAGATGAGCTGAAATGTTTATAGGAAGTGTTCTTAACGAGTGTTATTCCTCACTGAAAAATGACCTTCAATTATCTCACCTTAAAGGTTCGGGAGATGTTTTAAGCAGACTGTCCTGTATAAGGCGCTTGATATGAATATCTACACGTGGCATTTTTAGCCAAAATTGACTTTGGTTAGGACAAAAAATGGAAGACTTGATAGTCGCGTATTTTAGGGCATTGAGCTCATTCTTTAGGTACCTGTTTCAGTCGATCTTGATTGAGTTTATTGGTTACGGAGCTGGTTGGATAGTCTGTAAAGTATTCACATTAGGGCGCTTCCCCCCATTGATTCCAACTGAAAAAGAGCGAACTAGAATCTCTTATATCGGAGCTATCAGCATCGTGTTGCTTCTATTAGCAATTGGTGTGTTCAATAGTTTGTGATTCGGAGTGAGGATATATGAAATTTTACCCCGCGGAGCAATACCAAGCGGCTTGCTACGAGCTGTTTATCCGATACGAACGTGAAATCAAGAAGCTAATCCCTAACGCGAGAGTTGAGCACGTAGGCGCATCTTCTATTCCTTTTGCCGTGTCTAAGGGCGATCTAGATATTTTCGTAGGTGTTGAACTTGGTGAACTTGAGGATGTTATAGAGAGACTCACAATACTCGGCTTCAATGAGAAACTCGATACCTTAAGAACGCCGGAACTGTGTATGTTGGAATCTACATCTTCTGATGATGTGGCCTTGCAAGTGGTCGCTAATGGTTCTGAGTTCGAATGCTTTCTAAGGTTTCGTGACAAGCTACGTGCGAATCCGGGATTAGTTCAGCAATACAACACCCTCAAAATGTCTTGCGAAGGTTGGCCGCAAGAAGAGTACCGTGAAAAGAAGTCTGACTTTATCGAGCATGTGCTGGATCTGAAATAGCAACAGTGCCCCTCACCTCTAATTGTCCAATTAACAAAAGTTTTATTAATACAGTGTGTTAAGTCAAAAAACATTACCTCTGAAGATTGACCCTCTTAAATTTCCTTCAAACTATCTTACCACGGTTTAATAGCTTAAATTTACGCAACTAAGCTCACACATATTGCATAGGGTATTAGTGGAGGTATTGGTTTGTGTTATGTTTTGCATGATTTTATAAAGCGTGACTTATCCATTGAAAGCAAAGTGTTTTCTTTCGGATTAATTTCAAGATTTGTCTATTAGTACATCAACTTGGCGCTATCAAAAATCGATTGCTCTACGCCAATAATTAATACCACCTTAGGAAAGGACATGTCTGAAGTAATAGAAAACACCCCTGCAATTGTACTCGCGTCTCGATGGTCTCGGTTTTGGGCGTTTGTTATCGACGGCCTCATTTATGCAGCTGCTATGATTCCAGTGGTTCTATATACCGATTTGTTCGATCGAGCCGTTTCTAATGGAGTCATAGAGTTACATGAACAAATCATGATGTTTGTTTATGGCTGGGTGATATTCCTCTTGTGTAATGGCTACTTACTGCAAAAGAAGGGACAAACGATCGGTAAAAATGTAATGGAAATTGCGATTGTTGATATGGATGGCAAGCAACTAGGGCTATTCAACATAATGATCAAACGAATTTTACCTATGAACATCTTTGTTTATATTCCTGTTATTGGTCAATATGTATCGATTCTTAATTACCTGTTTGTTTTCCGTAAAAACAGACGCTGCTTGCATGACTTAATCGCGGGAAGTCAGGTTGTTAGTGTTGCTGTTCCTAGAAATCTCGATTTCAGTACTATCGAATAGAAATTCATAATCAAGCACTTACATACTTTAGGAACTTCATGATTCATAAGCTTTTCTCAGCCATTTCTATTTATAGGTATTTACCGAATAATATCTATTATTTAGCACTGGCTAGAATGATTCTGGGAATGGGTAACTTTATCGTTCCATTTTTAGTCTTACTGTTAACCGATAAGTTGGGTTATTCCGCAACAGTCGCAGGTTCCCTTGCCATGGGTGTGACGGGCTCTTACCTCTTAGGGAGCTTTTTAGGTGGGAGATTAGCCGATAGGTTGGGGCATAAACGGATCATGGTGTTTGGCGAGTTTATGTGCGCTGTATTATTGATTACTTGTGGTTTCTTCGCCGATGCTCCGGTAGTCGTACCTGTGTTCTTGTTTTGTGCCTATTTCTTTGGCGGTTTAGCGTTGCCCGCGAGTAATGCTTTAGTTGCGGACCTTTCTACCCCTCAGAATCGTGATGCAGTCATGTCACTGAGTTATCTAGCCTATAACTTTGGTTCAGCTCTTGGTCCTGTTATGGCTGGGTACTTGTTCTGGAATCACACTGACTGGATATTTTTCGGCAACGGTTTTGCGGCTCTTTTTTGTGTTTTTATTGTGGCTGCATTTGTGAAGTTGCAACCTGGAACGGAATCGACCAGCGAGAGTGAACTGGAACAGCCCGTTTCTGGTTCGGTTTGGTCAGTTTTAAAATCAAGGCCACGGCTTTTGTTGTTCACTTTTCTATGTGGATTGCTGTGGTATTCGCTAAATCAAATGACTATGGCGAGTCCATTGTATTTGAGCCATGTGTTTGGAGAGCAAGGCCCAATTATTTTCGGGCAACTCATGACTTACGCTTGTGTTGTAGTGGTGCTGATTACGCCAATCTTAATGAAGTTCACGTCAGGTAAGGCTGAAACCGTAAGCCTTGCTTATGCAGGCTTTATGTTTGCCTTTGGTTATATGCTCGTCATGTTGTTTCCCAACATTCCTGTTCATTTTTTTGCTTGGCTATTTCTATCTGCGGGCGAGGTTCTTCTTTTGACAAAAGAGGGCATATATTTAGCAAACAACTCCCCTTCGAGTCATCGTGGACGCATTCAAGGCGTGCTCATTACCTTGCGAACGGTTTTCGTTATGCCAAGTTTTATCGTGATTGGCTACTTTATCGATGATTATGGGTACACTTTCACTTGGTTTAGTGTGATATTAATTTCAGTTGTTGGTGCCGTTGGTTTTTATCTTATGTCAGCTAAGGGGAAGCAATCTCCAGCGTTAGTCACCGAGTAGTTATTCGATTTACTAGCAGTAGTATCTTTTAGTCACCAGAGGTAGGCTTATGATTACAATTAGAAAAGCGGCTGAGTCTGATGCTCAGGATATTTTCGATATTCGAAGCCGTGCCATTGTCGAGAAGTGCTCGGCTTATTACTCAGAAGAACAGCTGTCAATATGGACGCAGGGTGGAATGTCTGATGGATTCATAAGCGATGTAGTCCAAACTTTTCACGTTTCAGAAGTCGATGACCGAGTGATTGGCAGCGGTAAAATCAACATCGAAACCGGTATGATTGATGCTATTTTTGTGGACCCAGATTTTTCCGGAAAAGGCGCAGCGAAGCAGATGTTGCAGTTCTTAGAGGAGCTCGCGATTCAACACAACTTGCCCTTAATGAAGTTAGAATCGACCCTGAATGCTGCGGAATTTTATCGTTCGTGTGGTTTTATCGGTGATGAACTTTCCACTTATCACTCTCCTAGAGGTATTAGCCTCGATTGCATCCCGATGGAAAAGCCGCTACTTGCTTAAATAAACAGCGCTAACTCCAATGGTTGTTGCTGTTTTTACTTTCCTCTTACACTCTTTTCTAATATCGAATCTAGTATCAAATTTCTCTTTGTTATACAGGCAAGTCTCTCATTATGAAGAACTTCTTTGATAGCGAACTCATGCTCTCTAGCTCCTTGAATTTCGTTTTGCTATCGCTTGGGCTAACGCTCCTTTTTCATCTTCCGATTTGGTGTGGGTTCAACTTGAGCCGACGAAAGTGGAAGCTCATGGATTATTTATGGCCGTTTCTAGCGGGTATCGGGATGCTGGGTGCGGTGTCTGAGATTCGTGCGAAAGTAGCGGGTGATTGGGTTGAAACCGAACAAACCAGAGCGGTGGCGATTTTAGAATCGGTTCAGCAGTTTTCTTTGGATAAGCTGCGAAGTGATACCTGCACCGGTCAGCCGTCTTTGGATAATCACGCTCAGCACCATGAAGCGTGTTTGTGGTATTTGAATACCGCAATTACGTTCAAAGATGTCGATTTCACCTTGTTACCCAACGCATCAGATTTTACGGTTCCTGCGCCGAGCGTGTCGCTGGTGGAAAGTGATGCAGTGTGGGTGGATGGTATGTTGAGTCAGTATGAGAAGCAGAAAAACCAATACATTAAAACCAGAGAAGCGCAGGTGAAGCAGCCACTAGAAAGCATCTTCTGGTATGTGAGTCCTTACTTAGTGTGTTTTGCTATTGCTTTGCGTTTGACGAAAGTGACCGCAGAGCTCAAATTAGATAAGTGTGCATAGTTTGAGTTCCTAGTTCTTATACCCAGCTAGAAAAGGTGAAGTAATGAATGTGAGTGAGTTTTCTCGGTTGGTGGGTTTGTCCGCCCATACGCTTCGCTACTATGAAAAAATCGGCTTGTTGAAAAATGTTCAACGGAATAGTAGCGGCCATCGAGTCTATACATCGAAGGACGTCACTTGGATTGAGTTTGTGAAGCGGCTGAAAGACACCGCAATGCCACTGGATGAGATTCTAGAATACGCAAAGCTAAGGGAGTTAGGGCCAGAATCGACTTCGCAGCGCCAAGTGTTGCTCGAACAACATCAACAGAATTTGCGTTCCCATATCGAAGAACAGCAAAAGCACATGGCAGCATTGGAAGAAAAAATTAGTTTGTATCGAGATGGAAAAGTCCGTTGACTTAGAGTCGACTCTAACTTGTAAGGTGTTCCTGTAAATCATAAAAAGGAACAAACCTATGAATCAATCACGTTTCGACATCGGCTTAGAAAGACTTAATCATATCGACGGAGAAGCAGGGCAACAGGTTATTGAAAGCCTGCAAGACATCTGCCCTGATCTTGCAAAATATACTATCGAGTATCCTTTTGGTGATATCTATTCACGCCCCGGTTTGGATTTGAAATCACGAGAGATCGCGACCGTCGCTGCCCTTACCGCACTCGGTAATTGTGCCCCTCAGCTTAAGGTGCATTTGAATGCGGCACTCAATGTTGGATGCAGCGAGGAAGAGATTAAAGAAGTGATACTGCAGATGTCGGTGTATGCGGGATTCCCAGCGGCGTTAAATGGCATGTTCGCATTTAAAGAGGTGCTTGAGGAGAGAGGCACAGCTTGAGATAAATAGAAAATGTAGTCTGAAAAGGGAGCGTCAACTTTGCTAAGTTGCGCTCCCTTTTTATTGATTGGCTAAGTTTTCAAGGTCGTAAACCTGAAGGTTCGCGGTTCTTTAAGATGACATAGACAGCGCGAATGACAACAAAATAGGCAAGGTGATCACACTCAGGAAGTTGCCAAATAACACCATAGACGCGACCTTGGGTGGCTCTACATTGAAGCGTTCTGCAAACAAGTAGTTCATCACGGCGGGCGGCAGCATGGTGAACAGCACCATCATTTGTAGGTGCAGCGTTGGAAGTGGGATAAAGAAGTAGATGATGGTAAAGGCGATGGCTCCGGTAAACAGCGATTGAGCCGTGCACAACAAGCCGACCTTTAATCCACTTAGCCTCAAGTTGACCATTTGCGAGCCCAACGACAGCAGCATGATAGGCACGGCGGCTTGGCCGAGTAGCGATGTGGCTTCATAGATTGGATTCCACACTGCAATGCCAGATAGGTTGAGCGTCATCGCTAATGCAGCCGCTAAGAATATCGGCATCTTGAGGATCTGTTTGATCGGATTACCTTCACTCAACAGCGCCAAGCCAACACTAATGTGCACGCATGCCGACACCACGAATAGCAATACAGCAGGGGCTAATGCGCTCTCGCCAAAGGTATACGTGAACAGGGGAATTGCAAGGTTGCCACTGTTGCGGAACATGTGTGGTGGAGCCCAAGCTTTGAAGTTGAGCTTAAAGATCTTACAGATTGGAATCATCAATAAAGCGGGCACCAACACCGCGACTAAAGAGGCGGTGATGAGTGGCAGTTGTTCTGTGTCGAGAGGCATGGTGGTCAGCGAGGCAAACACCAGCGCAGGAATGCACACATCCATGTTGATGCGATTGATCGGTTTGAAATCGGGCTTGAGCCAACGACCCACCGCAAAGCCAGCACTGGCTAAAGCAAAAACGGGAAACAGAATGCTGAAGACCTGTTCGAACATAGAATTCCTTTCTAGATTGGGTGCTTCCATTTAGCTGAGAAACGAATGTTCGAGAGAGACGCTAAAGTGAAGTATGAAGTCGATATGTATAAACATTAACCTATCAATATAATGACTTGGCGTCACCGAAGATCGTTGTATGTGAGCGGTTAATTTATATTTCTTTGAATGAAGCACAAAAAAGACCAGTGGCATCAGCAACTGGTCTTTAAAGGCTAGATAAATCGGGACGGATTTTTAATTAACGACGGCTGTCGCTGTCTAGCGATTGTTACTCGGTTTTAAGCCTAACTAACGAGCTTCTTGTAATCTTTGAAGTTTACGTCGTAAGCTTTTTCGCCGTAGATGTAAGTCTCGCTAACGGTTCTGTCGTCACCCAAGCTCATTAGTACAAACAGCTTTTCTTCAAGCTTGGTAGCTTGTTCCGTTCTAAAGCGCATTAGTTGTGTCGCGTGCAGATCCAACACGACGAAATCTGCTTCTTTACCGACTTCTAGGTTACCGATCTTGTCTTCTAAATGCAGCGAACGTGCGCCGCCAAGAGTTGCTAAGAACAGTGATTTGGCTGGGTGCAGTTTCTCTTGTTGAAGCTGCATGATTTTGTAGGCTTCGCTCATGGTTTGCAGAATTGAAAAGCTGGTGCCTGCACCCACATCTGTCCCCACGCCGACACGAATACCGTGATCTTCCATCTCTGGTAATCGGAACAAACCCGAGCCTAAGAAAAGGTTAGACGTTGGGCAGAAGGCGATGGCAGATTCAGTATCGGCAAGGCGTTTACATTCACAATCAGAAAGGTGAATACCATGAGCAAATACCGAACGTTTGTGCAGCAGACCATAGTGGTCATACACATCTAGGTAGCTGTCGCGTTCTGGGAACAGCGATTTCACCCACTCGATCTCTTTCTCGTTTTCAGAAAGGTGAGTGTGCATGTACACGTCTGGATATTCTTCTAGCAGTTTGCCTACAGTAGCCAGTTGCTCTGGTGTGCTGGTTGGCGCAAAGCGAGGTGTCACCGCGTAAAGCAAACGGCTACGGTTATGCCATTTTTCGATTAACTCTTTTGAGTCGGCATAGCCAGATTCCGGTGTGTCGGTGAGGTAATCAGGCGCATTGCGATCCATCAAGACCTTACCCGCGATCATGCGTAGATTACGCTTCTCGGCTTCTTCAAAGAATACGTTAACCGACTCTTTGTGTACCGTGCCAAACACGAGTGCCGTGGTGGTGCCGTTGCTTGCCAATTCGTCTAGGAATAGCTTCGCGACTTTGTGTGCGTAAACTGGATTTTTGAAGCGCTTTTCTTCTGGGAAGGTGTAGTTCTCTAACCAATCAAGTAGCTGCTCACCGTAAGACGCGATCATCCCTGTTTGAGGGTAGTGGATGTGCGTATCAATAAAGCCAGAGGTGATCAGTTTGTCTTTGTATTCTTTAACTTCGAGTGTTTTAGGTTGGCGAGCCAATACCTCATCGGCATGGCCTAAGTCGACGACATGGCCGTTCTCAACCACTAAAACACCGTCTTCAAAATAGTCGTAAGACTCATCGATACCGACATCTTTTGGGTCGGCGACGCTGTGTAAAATGCTGGCGCGATAAGCTTTGCGTTGCGTTGTCATGTTTACTTCCTTTTAATGACTTCAGCGACGTTATGGCCACTGAAGCTTTGCGACTTTTATTAGGCGATCTTCTCTTCCAATGGTGGTTCGCCTACGTCGCTTGGTTGACTGTGTTGATCGGTCAAATCCTGATTTCGATATTGTTTGGTCGGGCGCTTTTGTTCAAGGGCTTGGCCTTGATAGTGTGCGATCAGTTCACCCGCAACCGATACCGCAATTTCGGCAGGGTGTTTGCCATTCACCGCGCTAATACCAATCGGGCAAATCATGGTTTCAATTTGCTCTTGGCTATAGCCGCGTTGCTCTAAGCGGAAGTCGAACTTCTTGCGCTTAGTGAGTGATCCAATCATGCCGAAGTAACGGCTGTCTTCACGGTCGATAATGGCCTTAGTTAGGTCAAAATCGAGCTGGTGGTTATGCGTCATTACAAGGTAATAGCTGTTCGGTGGCATGTGTTTTACTTCACCGACTGGATCGTCGCTTACTAGCTTTTTCACACCGTGTGGCAGCGTTTCAGGAAACACTTCTTCACGCTCATCAATCCAAGTCACGCGGAAAGGCAGGGTTGCGACAATGTGCAGCAGCGCTTTGGCAACGTGGCCAGCGCCAAACAACACGAGGTGGTTTTGCTGAGTGCCAATCGGCTCAAAGCTTAACGTTGCCATTCCGCCACAACATTGGCCTAAGCGAGCGCCTAGGTTGAAGCGTTCCACTTTGAGTGACTTTTCACTGGCAAACAGCATCTCTCGAGCCATTTTAGTGGCCACATGTTCAAGGTGACCACCACCAATCGTAGCGATGATTCGGTCACGAGTGACAAGCATTTTGGTGCCCGCATCGCGTGGAACGGAACCTCTGTCTTCGAGCACCGTCACCATCACACACGGTTCGTAGTTCTCTTCCAGTTTTGCCAGTTCGTGAATCCAATTATCCTTAAACATATGTCCTCCTAAATCCCTTTTTATGCTTCCCAAGCTAAACGATCGATATGAGCCCTAAGCCGTTTCTGATTGAGCATCGACCGAAGTCGGAGCCGTTTCAGTGACTTCCTGAATCGCCATCAGAATACGTTCTGGCGTTGCAGGTGTGTTGAGCTTAGGAATCGCGCCATCGACGGCGACATAGCTAATCGCGTCTTTCAGTGCGCTCCATACCGACATACCCAACATGAAAGGGGGCTCACCCACGGCTTTCGAGTTGAAGACGGTGTCTTCTGGGTTGTTACGGTTTTCTAAAAGGTGCGTTCTGAAATCAATTGGCATATCAGCAATCGCAGGGATCTTGTAACTTGCAGGGCCATTGGTCATCAAGCGGCCTTGCTGGTTCCAAACCAACTCTTCCGTGGTTAACCAACCGACACCTTGCACAAAGCCACCTTCGACTTGGCCGATATCAATCGCAGGGTTCAATGAAGCGCCAACGTCATGCAGAATATCGACACGCAGAATCTTGTTCTCGCCGGTTAAGGTATCGACGATAACCTCTGAACAAGATGCTCCGTATGCGTAGTAGTAGAACGGGCGACCGCGCGCTTTCTCGTGATCGTAATAGATCTTCGGAGTACGGTAGAAGCCAGTGCTCGACAGCGAAATTTGGTTAAACCAAGCCAGTTCAACAAACGAGTTGAAGGTCATGATCTCATCGCGAATCTGCACCATACCGTTCTTAAATATCACCTCTTCAGGCCACACTTTGAAGTGCGAAGAAGCGAAGTCAATCAGGCGCTGCTTAATGGTCATTGCGGCGTTTTGCGCGGCCTTACCGTTGAGGTCGGTGCCCGATGAGGCTGCGGTTGGTGATGTGTTCGGAACTTTGTCTGTGTTTGTAGCGGTGATCTGGATACGTTCGACATCGACTTGGAACTCCTGTGCAACGATTTGTGCCACTTTGATGTTCAAGCCTTGCCCCATTTCCGTACCACCGTGATTCAAATGAATACTGCCATCGGTGTAGATATGGATGAGCGCACCTGCTTGGTTCAAGAAAGTCGCAGTAAACGAGATACCGAATTTCACTGGCGTGATAGCAAGGCCTTTTTTCAAGATAGGGCTTTGCTTGTTGAACTCGGCAATGTCTTTACGACGTGCGTGATAGTCACTGCTGCGTTCAAGCTGTTCGGTTATCTCAGGTAAAAAGTTGTCTTCAACGGTTTGGTAGTAATGGGTCACGTTACGGCCTTCTTCGCCGTAGTAGTTCGCCTTACGTACTTCCAAAGGATCTTTTTTCAGGTAACGCGCAATCTCGTCCATGATGTGTTCAATGGTCATCATGCCTTGCGGGCCACCAAAGCCACGGTAAGCGGTATTCGATGCGGTGTTGGTTTTGCATCGATGACCCACTACAGTTGCATCACCTAGATAATAGGCGTTGTCTGAGTGGAACATCGCTCGGTCGACGATAGAACTTGATAAATCTGGTGAGTAGCCACAGTTACCTGCAACGGTAATGTCGGCACCTTGAATCACACCATTGTCGTCAAAACCAACCGTATATTGATTGTAGAACGGGTGGCGTTTACCGGTTTGCTGCATGTCTTCACTGCGCAGCAGACGCATTTTAGTAGGTCGGCCTGTAAGGTGGGCAATCACCGCAGCCATACATGCTGGAGAGGCTGCTTGAGTCTCTTTACCACCGAAACCACCACCCATACGACGCATATCAATCACGACTTTGTGCATCGGTACGCCAATCACTTCCGCAACCAGTTTTTGAACTTCGGTCGGGTTTTGGGTCGAGGTGTAAACGATCATGCCGCCATCTTCGGTTGGCATAACGCTACTGATTTGGGTTTCTAGATAGAAGTGTTCTTGGCCACCGATCTCTAGGTCACCAGAGATCACGTGTTTTGCTTTTGCCAGTGCTGCTTTTGAGTCACCACGTTGTTGAGTGTGGCTTTCTGTCACGAAGTGCTCTTTCTCTAGCGCTTCTTTTACATCAAGAATCGCAGGGAGTTCTTCGTATTCAATGATTGCAGCTTGTGCGGCTTTACGTGCGGTTTCTAAATCATTGGCTGCCACGGCAATCACAGGTTGGCCGTAGTATTCTACTTTGCCATCTGCAAGCAGTGGGTCACCCGGAAGGATGGCGCCGATATCCAGTTCACCCGGAACGTCTTTCGCTTGAATGGCAATCGCCACGCCTTCGAATTCGTAACACGGTGACAGGTCTATTTTGGTGATGTTGGCGTGTGCTTGAGTGCTCAGGCGTGCGTAAACGTGCAGCTGATTTGGGAACTCTAGGCGGTCATCAATGTACACCGCTTCGCCCGTTACTTGCTTGGCTGCACTGTCGTGTTTAACGCTTTTACCTACGCCAGTTTTTAGGTCTTGTTTTGCAATGGTAACCATCTCTTCGTGGGTCATCGCATTGCTCTTGTGAACAGAGGAATTTGATTTAGACATAAGACGTTACCCTTGTTTCGATTTGGTTGTTTTTGTTCTGTTGTTCAATGAAATAACGACGCAGCATATTGGCTGCCGACAATGAACGGTATTCTTGGCTTGCACGGAAATCAGAGAGCGGCTCAAAGTCGTTATACAGTTCCTGCATCGCTAACTTAATATTAGCGTCTGTCCACGGTTTGCCTAATAACGTATTTTCACAACGCGCCGCGCGCTTAGGCGTTGCAGCCATACCGCCAAAGGCGATGCGAGCGTAAGAAACCTTGCCATCTTCGATTTGAATATCAAACGCACCACACACCGCGGAGATGTCGTCGTCTAAACGTTTAGACACTTTGTAAGCTCGGAAGCTATCGTTGCTTGGCTTAGGAATGATGATCTGTTCAATGAACTCACTCTCTTTCTGCGCCGTCACTTTGTAGCTGATGAAGTAATCTTCAATCGGCATGGTGCGTGACTCGTCGCCACAACGAAGTTTGATCTTCGCGTTCAGGGCAATCAGCAGAGGAGGGGTGTCACCGATAGGTGAAGCATTGGCTACATTGCCGCCGATGGTGCCTTGGTTACGCACTTGCAGTGAAGCAAAGCGATGCAGCAGTTCACCAAAATCTGGGTAGTGTTTTTTCAGTAGTGCGTAAGAGTCACTGATAGGCAGGTTGGCACCAATGATTAAATCGGTGTCGGTCTCTTCACATACCTTCATATCTTCAACAAGGTTTACGCTGATCAGCGTTTCAATCTCACGATGGAATTGCGTCACTTCCAGCGCTAAATCCGTACCGCCAGCAACCAGCTTAGCGTTCGGGTGGGCTTGAAAAAGCTTGGCCAGCTCATCAGTGCTTTTCGGGGAAAAAGCGGTGAGGTGACCAAGGCGTAAGTTAGCTTCGGTGTCTTGAATACCTTCTAGCTTCTTGATGGTGTTGCGTTCAAGTTCAGCAAATTGGTCGATCAAAGGTTGGTCTGTCGAAAGCGACATCGCAGCATCAACAATTGGTCGGTAGCCAGTACAGCGACATAGGTTACCTGCCAGCGATTCCATGACGTCTTCTTTGCTCGCATCGGATTTGTTCTTGCCTAGCGCAAACATCGACATGATGAAGCCAGGTGTGCAGTAACCACACTGTGAACCGTGAAAATCTACCACCGCTTTCTGCACTGGGTGCAAAGAGCGATCTCGGTTTTGTAGATCTTCTACGGTGATCAGTTGCTTGCCATGCAGTGCTGAAACGAAAGTTAGGCAAGAGTTCACCGAGCGATATTGCAGCTGTCCATCAACCACTTCACCCAGAACTACCGTACATGCACCACAGTCACCCGACCCACAACCTTCTTTGGTACCCGTTTTATTAACTTTGGTACGAAGGTAGTTGAGCACTGTCATATTTGGCGACAGATTATCTTCACGTCTTATTTCCTGATTGAGCAAAAAAGTAATCAAGAGACCTCCTTGTAAATCGACATATTTCCATGTGTATTCTTTTTGACTTCTAGGTCAATAATTATCCATCCTGACCCTGTGGTCAACTATTTATTAGTCTCCTAAAAGGTTAAAACCACCGACTTTAGTCGGTCAGCTTTA
>NZ_OSDX01000061.1:0-24881 GCF_900382755.1 Vibrio sp. Evd11 | reverse complement strand
GTTGGAACGATGATTATCGGGCTCGAGTCTTCTTTGGGTTATAAATCAATCAATCAATCAATCAAAGTATGCTCGCGCCCTGGTGCTAAAGCTGATGTACCGCTCTTACCACAAAGAACTGATACGCTCTTTCATACTCATGCTGACTGTTTCTTCGTTTATCTTATTCGTTATCTACTTTTTCCAAATCTTTTACACAACGAAGATTGCCGATGAATACAGCCTCAACACTAAGCAGGTCGCAGAAGAAGTGATGAGTGATGGTTGTTACAGCGACGTCGCTGTCTACGCGCTAAGGCACTCTCTAAACTTTGACTCCGTCATCATGACAACACCAGATGGCTCATGTTACATATCCAAGAGCCGCTCCAAGTTCATAGAGCCAAACCAAGTTGATGAGTTCTACGACAGCCTAGATTTTGCTTACTCACGTTTTACGTTGCCTGAAAACGGCGTTTACCTTACCGCTCGCATTTCCAAGAACTCAATAGAAGCTCGCTATAGAAACTCATTATTACCGCTGTTCATAGATTCAGTCTCGATACAAAAAAATGGCTATTACATTCTGAATCTCGGAGAGCAAAGCCAGCCAATTTACCAACACTCACTGCCAAGCGGTGCGACTATCACTTTTTATAGTCACAATATAATCGAATTCTGGATCGGGTTAACTTTACTGTTAACTCTAATATTTTATCGTTCTTACCTGTTGGGCTTTGTCGTTTATCTGTTTCGCTGGAAGAACATCTCCTTCGAAGAAGAGCCTATCATCAACACGGAAGACAACAGCGTCTTGTACTATGAACTGTTGTCCAGAGTGCGCAATGTCGGCGTGCTAGATTTCATCAATGCCATGAGACGTACCAACCTATTGACCTTCCATACCATTTTGCTGATTGAGACGGTTAAAAACGCCAAATCAAACAATAGCCATGAGATCTATGGCGTCAACGTATGCCCGAGTGCGTTAGTGGGTACTAACTTTGCTAAAATTCAGTACCATTTAGCGGCAATGGAAGCGAACGAATTTGTTGTCGAGATCACCGAATACTCGAACATCGGGTATGGGTGTGAGGTGATTGATAACATCAAAGAAATTAAAAAGTTGGGGATTACTATCGCGCTGGATGACTTCGGTACCGGGAACAATAATATCGAAATTATTAGCGTTATTTCTCCGACGTACCTGAAGTTAGATCGCTGTTTTGTCAAAGACATTGAATCAGGAGAACATCATCAAGGAGTGTTGCTCAACATATCCGAAATTGGACGCTTATCTAACATCACTATGATTTACGAAGGTGTCGAAACTCGCCGACAGCAATACATCTTGTGTCAACTCGGCTACAACCTGCAACAAGGCTACTTGTACAGCAGGCCTCAAAGCACCACGTCTTGATCGCCCTCTAGACATTAACTACCTGTGAGCTCATTTATCCCGAATGACATTAAGCTCAAAAAGACAATTATGTCAGAGCTCACAGGGGAAATATTACCGACCCTAAAATCAAACAGACAACAGCTTATCGAAGTCATCATAAAGTGTTCAGCCGAAGTGAAATGATCTCAAATTCAGTACCTTATCTATGTATCACACCTCTACCTTCAAGCACTTCTAGTCCGTCGATAATAATTATTTCCAATAAAAACCTTGCCAATCTGAATAAAAAGGATAGTGTTATACACATGTATATCACCATGCAGTTTTAATTATGACCGAATGGAAAGACGACCAACCGATCTTTAGGCAGCTAGCTGCAAAGATCAGTGACCAAATTCTTCAAGGTGTTTGGTTAGAACAACAAGCATTGCCCTCAGTGCGTGCTGTTGCAGCCGATCTTAAAATCAACCACCTTACTGTCATGAAAAGCTATCAGTTACTGGTTGATGAAGACCTAGTCGAGAAAAAACGCGGCCAAGGTATGTATGTCGCAGAAGGGGCACTTCAAAAATTGAAAGAGTCCGCACATCAATCATTCATCAACACACAGATCCCAGCCATCGCTGAGACGCTAGGCATCATTGATATGAGTGTCGAAGAACTCGTGAAACAGCTAGAACAACATATAAAGGACAAGTCATGAGTACTTTACTTTCAGTGAAAAACGTAACCAAAACCTATTCAAATCAAGTGGGTGTCGAGAACATCAGCTTTGAGTTAAAGCCAGGGCAAGTGCTTGGGCTGCTAGGTCACAATGGTGCAGGTAAATCGACCTTGATCAAATCACTGCTTGGTGGGCACAACTATCAAGGTGAGATTGAAGTAAATGGCTACCACCCTATCCACCAGCACGCTGAACTCATGTTGCACTTATCGTACATTTCAGATGTGAACGTATTGCCTGAGTGGATGACAGTAAAGCAACTGCTTCGATACACACAAGGCGTTCACCCAAGCTTCAACAAGCAAAAAGCAGAACAGACGTTAAGTAGCACCAACATTAAACTGTCTTCAACGATCAAACAGCTTTCTAAAGGGATGAAGGTACAGCTTCACCTTGCGATCATCATCGCGACCGACACTCAAGTATTGATCTTAGATGAACCAACGCTAGGTCTAGATCTGCTCTACCGCGATACTTTTTATCGCCACCTCCTAGAGTGGTTCCATGACGGCGAACGCGCGATGATCATCGCCAGTCATGAAGTTTCAGAGATTGAACACCTATTAACGGATGTGTTGATTCTGAAACAAGGCCATTGTGTGCTGAAAAAGAGCATGGAAGACATCGAGAACGACTATTTCATTATCGATGTCGCAAACCACCACTCAAGCGAAATCCAGAAACTTAATCCACTGACCTCACAACCTGGGCTAGGAACCACTAAATGGTTATTGGAAGGCCAATACAAAGCGCAAATTGAATCATTGGGTAACATCTACAACGTTGGTCTCGCAGACCTATTCCTTGCAACACAGACGGAGAAGGCATAATGCACCCAACTTTTTATATGCTAGAAAAAGAACTGATCGAGCACAAAATTAACACTCGATTACCTCTATTTATCGCGTTATGTGGTTTCTTGCTGTTCGTTAGTTTGTTTTTCAATGGCGCAGCGCAGCATGATTTTTTCTTCCAAATGGAAGTGAATGGTGACGTGAGCGACATCCACAGAGAGTTCGCACAAGACCTCAACTCAGTGATCTACTTTGGTGCTGGCCTTATTTCACTCATACTTTCGACGCTTTACATCCCTAAAACACTGCGTAAAGAGCGCCAAGAAGGCAGTTCGATGTTTTGGAGAAGTATGCCAGTATCCAATGCCATGACTCACGGCGTGAAGCTAGGCTTCGGTCTAGTGGTTATTCCGGCTATCTGCGCGCTATTAGTTCTATTCGCTGACTTCTTGTTTTGGGTACTGAACGTTTCAAGCGAACAGCAATTGGCATTGATAGTAGAGCAGCAATCACTGTTTTATGTGCTGAGCAATTGGTTGGTGTTCTTTGGACGAATGATGCTAATTGCGTTAGTTCTGCTGCCATTAGCAACGGTTACTCTGGCGATTTCACAACTGGTAAACTCTCCATTGCTTGTCATTTTCATCTCAAGCTATGCGATTAAGTTTCTGTCTGTCGCCGTGTTTGGATTTTATGGCATCAATGACTTCTTCTCTCTCATCGCTTCACTGCCGATGAATCTACTCACAGCAAGCAATCCATTCAGCGTGATTGCAGAAGCGCCAGTTCTGTCTTTGGGTATTTATGTACTGATTGGTGTTGGCGGCTATCTGTTGAGCCTAAAGCTAAATAGAACGGACGATGTGAGCTTGAAGACGCTGTTCCAACGATAGAGTCACTTATTCTGAGCCCTCAACGGGTAACCAAATTAGATATCAAAATCTAAATCAAAGCTTCTGAGAAATCGGGAGCTTTTTTATTGGCTGCTGTTTTATTGTTAGGTGCTTTGAATTATAACAACGGTTTTAGTGATAGAGGCAAAGGTACGGATTGGTGGTTGGTTTTGGTTTTGCTTCAGAGTGCTGAGTGCTGAGTGCTGAGTGCTGAGTGAGGATAAACTAGGAGGTATTAATGAGCTGACATTAAATTGCATTATTATTAATGCCTGCCAGCTCTTTGGAGGGTGATTTCTTTAGTCGCCGACCAGATGAAGGTCCTTGAGAGTGCTATTGAAATCGATTTGTTGCGTTTTACATTTGATTAAGCTTTTCAGCTTTTCTAAAGCTTTACGATTTAAAGCTTATTTCTTTGAAGCTTCTTTCGCTGTGTCTTTCCAGTATTGGATGCGAACGCGATGAAGCTGTGCTCTTCTCATTTTTTTCATAAGGGATATTTCCTTTTCTTTAACTGCTCTTCATGAGCTATTTTTATTGCCAACTATTCGAATCTAACGGTGTTTGACGGCCAGATCAATGATACAAATCACAAAATATATAGAGTTTTGAGTACCATTTACATCAAAGTATGACCTAGTTATCAACTATGGCTCAATTCAATCTATTAAGCCGTTGTTCGAAATTTAGATTAGTTATCTCAGATGACAAATTCATTTCAGTATCAATACAGTTCAGTGATACGTATTTAATAGACCGGACTAACACAGATTTAGTTCCCAATAATTTGCCTTTCCTACTCCTACCATTAACTGGCCTTTCTCGCGTAATACTTGTCTTCCTCTCAATTGAAGTTACAGCGTAACTAGCGTGCTTTTTGTATTGACCATTTTTTATTCACACAGGCCTATACGACGCAAACTCAAAATGGGATTATGTTTGTAACGGAAGAGCTTTTAATAGAAAAAGACAGTAATGGATAAAATCAAATGGACGTGATCATGAGTAAAGTCATTCTACAAGGGCATATTCTTGTGCCAGACAACGACCTAGAAGCCGTCACACAAGCGCTGGTTATTCATAAGGAACTCACACTCTCAGAACCCGGTTGTATCGTGTTTCGAGTCAGTCAAAGCTCACTTCAACCTAATCGTTTTGAAGTTTATGAAGAATTCACTAGCCGTGAGGCGTTTGAAGAGCACCAACAACGAGTAAAAACTTCTGAGTGGGGTGACATTTCGAAGAACGCAACACGTCACTATCAAGTCACCGATGTTCCGACACCATAATGATTGACCCGCTAGCCAACCGTATCATCACATTGATCAAACAAGATCCCTTGCGAATGAGGGTTTTAGACTGTGTCGCTCAACTGAATTTACCGCAGTGCTATGTTTCTGCGGGCTTTGTGCGAAATCTCGTTTGGGACTACCTACATAACTATGCTTCCCCGACTCCACTTAATGACATTGATGTGATTTACTTTGATCCCATTGATAGCTCTTACGAATCGGCTATTCGATACGAGGTTCAGCTTCAAGAGTGGTTACCTGAATTGAATTGGCAAGTTCGCAATCAAGCCAACATGCATACTCGAAATGGGGATGAGCCTTACCAAGGTTCATTGGATGCGATGCGTTACTGGCCAGAGAAAGAAACCGCAGTCGCCGTAAAGCAAAGCCCGACAGGAGAAATCGAGTGTATTTCCGCTTTTGGTTTAGAGAGTTTGTTTGATTTGAAGATCACACCGAACCCCAATCGCAGAAAAGACGTGTTTGACCAACGAGTTCAATCTAAAAACTGGTTAACTCATTGGCCCAAATTAACGATTGGTCACAGTTAACGATTAGCCACAGTGAGTTAATTAGCGGCTACAGTGAACGATCGGCCGGATTCAAAATGATAACCATTGACTAAAAGCCCAATCAGATCGAACATGCTCCACTTCTCAAATCAAACGCGCACTTCACGAACTGCTGCGCTCTCTCGTCATACTGAGTAACGACCATGAACCAACAATACATGCTGCAAGCTCTTGAAGCTTCGCGCCAAGCCCTACCCGATAGCCAACCAAACCCACCAGTGGGCTGTGTTTTGGTTAGAAACGATAAAGTGGTGTCTGTTGGATATACGCAAAAGGTCGGTGGAAACCACGCCGAAGTTGAAGCACTGAATGGCTATGACAGCGAAACGGACGGAGAAATGGAAGGCGTTACCGCTTACGTAACTTTAGAGCCATGTTCATTTGTTGGCAGAACACCCGCTTGTGCCAATACATTGGTTAAAGCAGGTGTAAAACACGTAGTAGTGGCGATGCTAGACCCAGACCCTCGCAATAATGGTCGTGGTGTGGCGATACTTGAATCGCACGGCGTGAAAGTGGATGTAGGGCTATGCCAAGCACAAGTGAGCGCTTTTCTAACCCCGTATCTTGGTAAGTCTTAGCTCTTAAACGGCCAACGCTAACTCAATTTGACTCGATAAAGCGGATTGACTGGCTTATCGACAAAATACGACCAAATATGATCGTAGACGGCATGTTGGTTGGGGAACGGCGCAAGTGCTTTCGCTTCCTCTAAATCGCACCAGCGGTACTCTGTATGTTCGTCATTCAGTTCAATCGTTTGGTTGGGCGGGCATAGCACCGCAAACACTGGGATTAGCTGAATCACATTAACGTGAGCCTCGTAAAACTGCTCCAGAAACTGCGCATTATACAAAGCTTTCACTTTAATTTGGGTCTCTTCTTCAAACTCGCGCACGATAGCCTGCCAGCCTGTTTCACCTGCTTCAATCGAGCCTGCGACATGGCACCAAAATTCGCCTTTCACACGCTTCATTAATAACATTTTCATTTGTCCGTCGATCTCTGAAATAGCGACACCGGATACAATCGAAGTATTGAGTGGAATCATAACGTTACCTTAGGTTGAACAAGAGGGCGGCAAGGCTACCACCCTTCGTTTGTGAAGTTGTCTTCTATGATTAAAAACGAGAGGCCACTCATCAATTTATAAACATCAAGCGCAACTCTTGAGGTTTGTATATCTAATTAACAACCTTTGTACCCAGTCATTGAGCGATTCTTATTTGAGGCGTATTTCGATAAAGAGTAGAATCGCCGCCTTGTACTGTGTTTCTTCACTTTTGTTTTTAGCGCATCAGTTTTTAGACTCTCACACAGTAGACTCACAACCATTTATCACCACGATATAAGTATTAAGACGACTATGCACTCATCAAACTCAACGCACGACTCAGAAGACAGCCACACACCTGAGCATTGCTTCACCCGCTTTCAACAGCCGATCGAGTCATATTCGTTGCCAGAGCGTTTTACCTTCCCGTTCTACTACGAACCGCACCCACTGTGTGAAATCGCCTCTCATCAGCTTCAACAATATCTAGAAACTCAAACCGATTGGCAGCATGACTTCGGACTGGATTCTGACGCTGGTCGCGGCAAAATGTTTGGTGTGTTGCTGGTGAAAAGCCCTGAAGGTGAATTGGGTTACTTCTCTGCCTTCTCAGGAAAAATCGCCGACCAAAACCTACTGCCTCACTTTGTGCCACCCGTATTCGACATGTTGAGCAGCGACAGCTTTTTCCATCAAGATACAGCCGACATGATGGCCGTGAATGCGAAATTTAAAGCGCTACAAGCAAACGCTGAATACCTTGAACTGTGTGAACAATTAGCACAACAAAAAGCACAAGCTGAACAAGAGATTGAAGCTCAGCGTTTATTAATTATAGAAGGCCGAAAAACACGTAAAGAACAACGCGAACAAGGTAAAGAAAACCTTGATGAGCAAGCCTTCGAACAGCTAAATAACGAGCTAAACAAAGCCAGTGTTGCCGACAAAAATCAGCAAAAATATCTTAAGCTCAACTGGGAACAGATCTTAAACGAGTTACAAATCAAAGTTGATGTGTTCACTAATCAATTAGTTGAACTCAAAGAGCAAAGAGCGCACCTTTCTCATCAGCTTCAGCACAAACTGTTTTCACAATACGCTTTCCAAAATGCGGAAGGTAACATTGAGGATCTCAACCAGATCTTTGAAGACACGCCAAACAAGATACCACCAGCAGGTTCTGGCGAGTGTGCCGCACCCAAGCTTCTGCAATACGCGTATTTAAACGGTTACACACCATTGGCACTGGCTGAATTTTGGTGGGGTCGTTCACCGAAATCGGAAATCCGTAAACACAAGAAATACTACGCCTCTTGCCAAAGTAAGTGTGTACCGATTTTAGGTCACATGATGAAAGGCCTTGAAGTCGATCCCAACCCATTGCTAGAAAACCCAGCAGAAGGTAAAGACCTCGATATCCTGTTCCAAGACGATCACATCGTTGTGGTACACAAGCCAGCAGGTTTTCTATCCGTACCGGGTAAAACCATCAAAGATTCGGCCTACACTCGTGTTCAAGAAATGCATCTCGATGTTGAAGGGCCATTTGTTATCCACCGCTTGGATATGGCGACCTCTGGCATTCTAATATTTGCTCTTACACGACGTGCGAACAAAAGCCTACAGAAGCAGTTCATTACTCGTGAAGTCGAAAAACGATATGTAGCGATGATTGAAGGCGTTTTGGAGCAAGATGAAGGTTACGTTCGCTTACCACTGCGTGGTGACTTATACGATCGACCTCGTCAGATTGTCTGCTTCGAACACGGCAAGCCAGCTGAAACTAAGTGGGAAGTGATTGAGCGAAACCAAGACACCACCAAGGTTTATCTGCACCCTAAAACAGGCCGCACACACCAATTACGAGTTCACTGTTCACACCAAGAAGGGCTAGATATGCCTATCTTGGGTGACGGCTTATACGGCAACAAAGCCGACCGACTGCACTTACACGCAGAAAGGCTAGCACTACACCACCCAGTCACCAAAGAGTGGATGGAGTTCCAGTTCGACGCCGAGTTCTAAGCGTTAAGCCTATTTTCTGCGTTAAGACTATTTTTTGCGTTAAGCCTAGGGGATAAACCCGAGTCACAAAACGTTTGTGGCTCTGACTCCCTCTTTCTCCTACCCCTTTCGGATAATTCTCCACGCTTATTGCACTACATCAAGGTTCACTTTCTTGTGACGAGTAGCATTCGCCTCTTCTTCTTTTCTTGAGGCCTTTGATATGTCATCAGCTGCTTTGAATATACAGCCCAACACAACGACTTCTTCCGTGATCGCTTCGCAAGCACTAAGCTTGAAACCACTCACAGACAAAAAGCCAGACTTAAACTCGGCAATGCTCAATCTAATTGAAGAAGTTAAAAACGAACTCCCTCTTTACGAGTCGGAGACGTTTATCTGTGGACCGAAAGGAAACTGCTCTGGTTGCTCTAAGAAATTATTGGAGATGGTCGACAGTGAATTGATGTACTGGGAACACAGTATTTCAATCGGCCAAGGCCCTAACTTCGAAGAATTACGCCGTTTTGGTAAGCTATGCAGTAGTGTTAGGCGTGGCCTAGAACGCAACGGCTTGGTAGAAAAGCGCCCAAAGAAAAGATAACCAGCTAATTCATAGCTGCTACAACCTTTCGATATGCATTACAAACTATCGATCCGCATTACAATCTATCAATCATCATTGCAATCTAACCTAGTCACTAACAGGTTGAACTCGTTCACTATAAGAGTGATAATATTTTGTAATACAATAAGTACCAAGACAAACCATTAGAGATTTTCCGCCAAGTTCTTGAGCGAATCCATCCTTCATGCTTAGCGTATCTTAAACCTTCTGATAACCAACATCATATCCAATAAAAGCCCTTTATTGGATAGCGGGGAAATACCTTGAAGAAACCACAACCAATACTGGGTAAGACCGGTATGCTATTTTTCCTCGTCATCATCAGTGCGTTTCCTCCATTGACCATCGACTTGTATTTGCCAGCCCTTCCGCAAATGGTTGAGGTGTTCAACACCGACCAATCGATGGTCAACCTAACCCTGAGCAGCTACTTCGTGACCTATGCGGTTGGCCTGTTGTTCTGGGGACCACTCAGCGAAAAGTTCGGGCGTAAGCCGATTCTACTCATTGGCATCGTGAGCTATATGGTGGCGAGCGTCTTATGTGCCATGACCAATAGCATCGAGCAGTTGATTGGTGCTCGTATATTCCAAGCCTTTGCGGGCAGTGCCATCACCGTTATCGCAACCGCCATTGTGAAAGACCTTTATGACGGCCGAGAGCGCGAAAAGATCATGGCGACTATCATGTCTCTGGTGATCATCGCACCGATGGTCGCGCCTGTATTTGGTGCTTTCCTACTGAAAATAGCGTCTTGGAGAATGATGTTCGTCACTCTCGCTATTTTTGGTGCATTCGCATCAGTGTTGGCGCTTTGCTACCGAGAGACGCTTGAAAGCAAATACCAAGGCTCTATTTTCCGGTCATGGGGAAGGCTGGCCGTGGTCATGAAGAATCGCTCGTTCATAAAGCTGCTGGTTATTTTCTCTATCACACCAATGGCGCTGATGGGCTTTCTTGCCGCAGGGTCTTATATCTACATCAATGACTTCGGATTGACCGAACAGCAATTCAGCTACGCTTTCGCGTTCAATGCATTATGTGCCTCATTTGGGCCAACGCTTTATATGAAGTTGTCCTACCGAGTGTCGGTTCAAAAAGTGATTTCAGCGTGTTTTGCTCTACTGGCGATTGCCGGAATCTTTACGCTGACAGTCGGTGGTTTGTCACCTTGGTTCTTTATGTTTATCGCAGCACCAGCGACGCTGATAGTTATCATCATGCGAGTACCTGGCACCAACTTAATGTTGAACCAGCAAGATCAGGACACAGGTTCTGCCGTTGCGCTGATACAGTTCTTCAGCATGATTTGTGGTTCACTTGGTATGGTTTTGGTTTCAATCCGCCCAGATTCGCTAATTGAAAACCTAGGCTTTATCCAATTATCGGTGGGAATCCTAGGCGGCTTGATGTGGCTGATGGTCAGAAACAAAGAGTATGTGACTAAAAAACTGAATTAGGCACATCCAAAATAGCTAAGTTTGTACTCAAACACGATTTAGGGCGTCCTCGATCGTGTTTGAGGTCTCGCCCTCACTGGCTTTAGCGCATATTGGCTCCAATTCCCTCAATTGGAGTAAACCTCATGAAATGGGCACATTTACTGTTCACATCCCTACTTTTCCTTAGTTCTTCTGCCATCGCTTCCGATGTCGGATTCACTCAAGTCACCTTAACTGACGATCCTAACCGCCCGCTAAACACTGCCATTTGGTATCCCACACAAGATGCTTCAGACACAACCTTGATTGGCGATAACCCAGCCTTCATCGGCACGCAAGTCATCAAAGATGGAGAGATTCAATCCGGCACTTTTCCAGTAGTACTGTTATCACACGGTTACCGAGGAAACTGGCGAAACCAAAATTGGTTGGCGACCGAACTTGCGAGTCGTGGCTACATCGTAGCGGCCACTGACCACCCGGGAACCACTTCTTTCGACCAATCTCCAGAGCAAGCAGCTAAATGGTGGGAGAGACCACAAGATATGTCACGCATTCTGGACTACTTGTTATCCGAAACCCCGTGGAAGCAATTTGCTAACGCTGAAAATGTTACCGCAATCGGACACTCTCTAGGTGGCTGGACTGTAATGCAATTAGCGGGCGCGAGATTGGATAGATCAACCTTTGAAGCCAATTGTTTGGTATATCCGAACCCACGAACTTGTGGACTATCTGATGAATTAGGGCTATCACAAGTCCAACCCTCAGAACCAAGCAATAAAGATCTTTCAGACACTCGAATTCAACGTGTAGTTAGCCTTGATCTAGGGCTTGCTCGCAGCTTCTCAGTCGGCAGCTTAAATGACGTTACAGTGCCAACCTTAATATTGGGGGCTGGGATTGATATTGGGGATCTACCTCAGGCATTAGAGTCTGGCTACATTGCTGAGCACATGCCTCTTAATTTAAGACGCTATAAGGTCTATGAAAGCGCTACCCATTTTAGCTTTATTCAAAGCTGCAAACCTGGGGCAATACCAATACTTGAAGAAGAAGTGCCAGGCGATAGCATTATCTGTAAAGATGGCGTTGGTACATCACGCGACAGGCTGCATCAATTGTTCTTAAACGACATTGTTAGTTTTCTGAACTGATAAACGGAAAGCAAACACACTCAATCTAACACTTGTGGCGAACTTCGATACTCACTCGGAGTTTGCCCAGTTATCCTTGAAAACTCTCGATTGAAATTGGACTTGGTCTGAAAGCCTGAACTAAGGAAGATGTCAGTTATTGCTTCATCACTTTGCTTCAGGAGAGTCTTAGCGTGCTCAATTCGATAGGTGTTAATCACCTTTGAAATGTTCTGGTGGTGAGTTTGATTAACCGCAGACGATATTTTTCTAGCTGGGATACCTAGCTTTCTCGCCACTCGATTCAGGGACAAATCAGGATCTTTGAACACCTGATGATCCTTCATTAATGCATCAAACTTAGCGACGATCTGCGTGATTTCTTCATCTACTTTTAAGCTTGTCCACGATGCCGCAGATACATCAGTTGCTTCAGGATAATGGTTTGCCGTTGTCAGTTCACTCCGCTGTTGGTTTTGTTTCTGAATTGGTGCCGTGCTAGTACTCACAACGACTACAGCCCCAACAATTGCGGGAATAAGAACTAGGTAACCAATAGACAGAATTAAGTCGGTGTGTTGTGCGTTAAGCAGCAAAATATCATACGAGATAATACCGTCCACGAGAGCTGAAAACAGCAAAGCAAAACCAGCAACGCGTTCAGCAAGCAAAACACTCGATACATCACTCAGCCTGACGTGCTCAGGGAAGTTAAACGATGATTTCAACAACAAGCAGCCATAGCCGAGATATAGCGAGATCAACAATAGATCAATCGTTCCACCCCAAATATACGAATAAGAAAAGGAGCCAACCAGAACAACCACTGGACCTAAGCAATGCAAGAGAGACAAAGGTTTACTTCGATGAGCTCCCGCAAAGCAGAGCCATGCAGCCACCGGTACACTTGCCCCTAGAACCGGTTGTAAGAAACGGAACAGTGCAATATCAAACGTCCAACGTAACCCAACAACAGTAATCATCAACGCACACAACATAATAAACCAAAACGGTTTTTGGCTTGTTTGTGGGTAACGATATCGAAGCAAAACAGCCGTGATAAATAACAACAGCGCAGCAACAAATGGTAAGGGAATGGCAAGCATCAAAATTCCATTTATGTTCGAGAAAAGATCATTTCAATATCACGTCACCTATTCCGTAAGTAAACCATTGAATCAATGCGAGTGATAAGTATTGAATATCAATCTATGGTAAATCATTCCTCAGAGAGAAATCTAGAACGAAATCTTGATGGTGTTAAGCCAATGATTTTCATGAAGACCTTACGAAAGCTATTTACGTCCTCATAACCCACTAGGTAGCTGATCTGCTCAACCGGTTTATGAGAGCTTTCCAATAACTCGCATGCACTTTGAATACGTACGTGTTGGATATAGTTAATCGGCGTAAAACTGGTCGCCTTGGTAAATTGACGAATAAAGGTTCTTCGAGTCATAAACGCTTCTTTAGCCAATTGATCAAGAGACAACGAAAGGTGATGGTTCTTTTGAATAAAACGCTGCACCGAGACAATCTTATCATTGCCGTGAGCATAGTTCGGCACAAAGCTCTGATAGTAACGTTGCTCTCTCAACCCCGTATCAAGCACCAAATATTTACCTAGATTACGAGTGTTGGTCGGTGTCGTGTATTTGGTCAGGATAAACAAAGCGAGATCCATCCACGACATCAAACCACCAGCGGTCATCACATCCGCATCATCAATCAAGATTTTGTCGATATCGACTGCGATCTGTGGGTAAAGCTCCGTAAACTTCTGCTGCGCTTGCCAGTGCGTGGTCACGGTTCGCCCTTCTAACAAACCTGTTTTTGCCAAAATGAACACGCCCGCACAAGCTGAGCAAAGTATCGCCCCCCTTTGGTGAGACTCAATCAGGTACTCAAGCAAGGTGTCACTCGGCTCTAGATAGTAACAACCATCTAAATTCGGTGGGAGTATGATGATATCGGCGTTCGACACGCTAACACTGTCATGCGCTTGGATCTGAACGTTGAATTTAGTCTTCTCAGGCGAAGGTTCAAGAGAATTTGCCATCTGCAGAAACTCTTTCACGCCAAACACGGCACTTTGCAGAGAGCCTGGATAGTCGATGATTTCGACCATTACTGATTTTGTCACTATTGCCATAGAGTCTGTCATTTTTGACGTGCGATAAAAACTACAGAGTATTCATAATATCCCTACACCGCAATACACCAAATACACCAAATACAAAGGTATAGACTATGAAGAACACAGCCCTGCTACTTATCGACTTTCAAAATGACTATTTTCCTTCATACGAAGGTGCAAAATGGGCGCTGTCTGAAACAGAGAAAGCAGCCGAAAAAGGTGCACAGTTATTATCCGCTTTCAGAGACAAGCAACTTCCTGTGGTTCATGTACGTCATGAGTTTCCAACGAATGATGCTCCGTTCTTCTTGCCAGAATCAGACGGTGCTCAAATCCACAGCAGCGTGACTCCGCTAGAAGGCGAACCTGTTATCGTAAAGCATCAAATCAATAGCTTTAGAGACACTGAACTGAACAAGGTGCTACAAGAGCAAGGCGTTGAAAAGCTGGCCATCGTTGGCGCAATGAGCCACATGTGTATTGATGCTGTGACTCGTGCTGCAACCGATTTGGGCTATGAATGCCACGTAGCGCATGACGCTTGCACAACCTTAGACATGGAGTTCAATGGCGTTCAGGTTCCAGCAGCGCATGTCCATGCCGCATTCATGGCTGCACTGAGCTTTGGTTACTGCAATGTCGCAACGGCCAGTGAGCTCGAAAGTCTTCTTTAACAAGTAAGCCTAAATTTTCAGTCTGTTCATTACAAACACAAAAAAGGCGCCGATTAAGGCGCCTTCTTATAGAAACGAGATCTCGTTATGCTGTTGCAGTTTGACGCGCTGGGTGTTTGATAAACACAGCTACTACAGCCACGATTGCAAGTGCGAAACAGTAGTAAGAGTTAGACACGATTTCTAGAGGCGATAGGTTAAACACAGAGCCCAATAGCAATACCTGAGCACCGTAAGGCAACACGCCTTGAATCACACAAGAGAAGATATCCAACAAGCTTGCAGAACGACGTGGAGACACATTGTTCTCTTCCGCCAATTGACGAGCCACACTACCAGACACAATAATCGCTACCGTGTTGTTTGCAGTACATAGGTTCACCATAGATACCAAGCCAGCAATGCCTAGCTCACTCGCACGACCATTCGCTTGCTTAGAGTGTGAAGAACCAAATGCACGAATCACACCACTTACCAAGTTAGTCAGGAACGCAAGTCCGCCTTGGCGACGCATCAGCTCACTCAAACCACCAATTAGCATCGACAATAAGAAGATCTCCTGCATATTACCGAAGCCTGCATAGATATCTTGAGCGTAATCAGTCATACCGTAGTTCTCAACAGAACCTAGGCTCACACCACCCGCCAGCAAGATACCAATCGTCAGCACAACGAACACATTCATGCCCGATACCGCAAGAATCAGGATGGTGATGTACGGCAGTACTTTGAGCCACTCGATTGGACCTGTTTCAGGAACCTGAGTTGCCGTGCTGTTGAAAGCAAAGATAACGATCGCGATAAGAGCAGCAGGCAGTGCAATGCGGATGTTCTCTTTAAACTTGTCTCTCATCTCACAGCCTTGCGAACGGGTCGCGGCAATCGTGGTATCAGAGATAATAGAAAGGTTGTCACCAAACATCGCGCCACTTAAAACAACACCAGCCGTCAGTGGAATGCTCATGCCAGCTGAATCTGCAATGCCTAATGCCACAGGTGCAACCGCAGCGATGGTACCCATCGACGTACCCATTGCGGTCGCGATGAAAGCTGAAATTAGGAAGATACCCGGCAGGATCATGCTTGTCGGAATCGCCGATAGACCAAGATTTACCGTCGCGTCTACGCCGCCAGACGCTTTAGCCACAGCCGCAAAAGCACCCGCCAATAGGTAGATCATACACATTGCGATAATGTCTTTGTGACCAACTCCACCTAAGAACTGTTCGATAGCACGGTTCAATTTATCTTTGCTTAGCAACAACGCTAGCATCACCGCAGGCAAAGCCGCAATCGGAGCTGGAAGCTGATAGAAAGCAAAATCGACGCCTTGCAGTGACAAGTACGTACCTACACCAATAAACAGCGCTAGGAACACGATCAGAGGGATAAGCGCAACTGCAGAAGGTGCAATTACAGCATTAGAATTTTTTGAATTGGACATGGAACATCAACGCAATAGAACAGGAAGATGAGCAGACTAATGTCACACTTAGAGCTTGTCAACGTCTAGACGTCTAAACGCCCAATTTAATGCAAAGTAATAAGCACACCATTGAACATCACATAATAGAAAAGGCTACTTACTAACCAAGTAAGCAGCCTTTGGATAACAGATCATGTGGGTAACAGATCAAGTAGATAACAAGCTTTATAACTTTTGCTTGAACGTCACTTGGTATTCACCAATGCCTTCGTAGTGGAAGGTTGTTGGTTTATCGAATCCCATCTCTACGACACCGCAGTAAGAACCCGTGATGATTGCTTCACCTGCTTGGAAATCTACGCCACGACGAGTCATGGTGTTAATCAGCCAGTAGATTGGGCTTGGCGGTAATGTATTTGGGTGCTTACCTGCGAATGCTTGAACTTGTTCGCCTTGCGTCACTTCAATTTTGATCTCAGCAGAAGTGAACGCTTTTTCACGGTCAATCTCTGGGCCAATGAACAGGCCTTGGTTTACTAGGCCATCAGCAAGCTTTTCGTAGAACTCGGCACCACTGTCATCAGCAAAGCGAGATTGCATTAACTCAAGGGCCATATGGCAAGAACCAATAGCGTCATTGATTTGCGCTTCGCTGTAACCTTCTTGGTTTGCAGGTAGGCTCTTAACAAGCGTAAATGCAATTTCAGGCTCAACGCGTACTACGTCGTTGTCTGCAAACAGTTCACAAACTTCGCCTTGTTGAACGCTGCCCGAGAAGATTGGCGCAACAATGAACTTGTCTTCAGCCAAAGGAAGCAAACACTTCCAACCACCGACCTTGTCGCTCTTGAGATTGATCATTGATGATTGGATCTTTAGCGCATCTTCCAAGTTATTCGGACGGTACTGTTCGTCCAATCTTGGTGCTTTGGTTCCCGCAACGCGGCGACTTAGCAGTTCTTCAGCTGCTTGCCCAAATACATTTGTCATATAATATTACCTTTATTTTTATGACCCGTATAATATCGGATTTCTTGAAGCTTGAATAGACAATTAAATAGCGAAACAACACCATGAATTCAATCATCAATTTTCGCACATTCTAGCCGCAAACAACTGAAATTATGTTGATTTAAACCAGTAAGTTCGTTACTGGCTTTTCGATGTGTTACTGATGATTAGGCTTTACTGCCCTTTCAAGGCCTTCTTAAGGTTGTGCATGAAGTCTCTGAAGTGAGGCATGAAATCAACAAAAAGAGGAGGCTTGCGATCTTGCATCATCATAGGGCCAAGTAAACGAATGCTCACTCCTAGTCGCGCTGCTGATTGTTCGTCTAAGCCGCTGTCTTGTTTGATCTTCTCAACAATCGCGAACATGTTTTCTCTGTCTTCAATTTCAAACTGCATGGTTTGCAGTTCACGATCTTCTTTGATGTTCACTTCTTCGATAGTGATGCGGTAGTTGTTATGTTTGCCTGTGAATACTGTCATGTGGATCTCCTACAATGCTTAAAAAGTGTGTTGGCTAGCTCTTCATGAATCGTTCGAGCTTAGGTTTAACCGTCATCGACATTACGACCATGATTGTAAGGCCAATAGGAAGCGCAGCAATAAATCCATTAAACCATCCACTGGTAAACGCCGATGTATCCGAAAATCCAATGTTATTTGCGGCTGTTACCAATGCCATGATGGACTCCATGATAAAAGCCATAATCAATCCCACGATTAGGTTGCGAGCTTTCTCGCCATAATTGGGTAATACCTTGGCGACCAACTTAGTCACCAAAGTCATCATCACCATGCCAATTGGCATCATAATCACGACAGCTAGGGCTAACGAAGAGAACCAGTTGCCGATGAATGCCTCGCCGAACCCCACATTCATGTAAGTCATCACAGCCGTTAAGCTGCCGCCAACGGTTAGCATTAAGCTCATCATGACCAAAACTTTGTATAAAACGGGTGTGCCTTTTTGCTCAGGAAGAGTTGGCGTTAGTGTTGCTTGAATCGTCATATCTATTTCCTGTCTTGAATTTACGAACAATTAAGTTGATAATGTCAACTATAAATACAGTGGTTGATATTGTCAACTACATTCCTGAGGATCGTTTATGTCTGATAACACATCGCTAGAGTCTATCTTTCGCTTAGTGCACTCTTTGAAACGTCAAATGAGCGAGCAGATTGAGAGCTTGGACTCTGAGATCGCACCAATGAACATTCGCGTCATGAAGATCATTACCAAGAAGTCTCCATGTACGGCTATCGATATCGCACACTTCCTAAATCGCGATAAAGCACAGGTCACTCGATTGATTAACGCTTTGATCAGTCAGGAACTTGTGAAGAAATCTCCGAACCCAGAAGACAAGCGCAGCCAGTTATTGGTTCTGACCGATAAGGGTCAAGAGATCATGAGTAAGGTATCGAATATTGATCGAGAGATGCTGCAGAGAATGACCAAAGGCATGGCCGACGATGAGTTAGAACAGTTCCGAAAGATCGCGAACAAAATGGCTAAGAATCTCGAAAGTTGCTCTAAGTAGAAGAAGCCCTTTCGAATAAGCCACTCGTGTCAAAAAGCAAAAACGCCACCGAATCGTAAGACGGTGGCGTTTTGTGCATAAGCTGGGTTTGTCCAGCTTAACGGTTTAGCTATGTCTATCTGGATACAAGCTCTAATTCGATGCTAGTTTCCACCATGCTTGAACAGGTACTGGTTCTGAAATCACCAAACGCTCACCCATCACAGGGCTCACCATCTGTACATCTCGCTCTTTGCTTATCGCTAGAGCTTGTTCCATTGGGTCTTGCCAATCGTGCATAGAAAGATCAAACGTACTGTTGTGGATTGGCATCATCACCTTACCTTGCAGGTCGATGTGCGCCTGAACGCTCTGCTCTGGGAACATATGAATATCCGCCCAAAGTGAATTGTATGCGCCCGTTTCGACCATGGTTAAATCAAACGGCCCGTAGCGCTCACCAATCTCTTTGAAGCCATTGAAGTAACCAGAGTCACCACTAAAGAATACTTTCTTATCTGAAGCCTTGATAACCCAACTCCCCCACAGTGTTTGGTCACGATCAAGTAAGCCACGACCAGAAAAGTGCTGTGTTGGCGTCAAAGTAAACTCGATATCTGAGGCTGTTGCCGATTCCCACCAGTTCAACTCAATAATCTTTGCTTTATCCACGCCCCACTTTTCCAATAGTGCGCCAACTCTGAGTGGCACCAAAAATGTACCTACTTTATCGGCTAATACCTTTACGGCACCTTTGTCTAAATGGTCATAATGATCGTGGCTGATCACAACCACGTCAATGTCAGGTAGCTCTTGCAGTGAGATTGGTGTTGGGTGAAAGCGCTTTGGCCCCATCCATTGCACGGGTGATGCACGATCACTGAACACAGGATCGGTCATCACTAACTTGCCATCCAGCTTCATCATCACACTTGAGTGACCTAAGCGATAAGCGACATCGTCTTGTTCTTCGATCAGTTGCTCGGCTGTCATCGGTATCAGAGGCAATGCAGAACGCGGCACCGGCTCATTCCTTTCCACTGTCACATAAGCTTTCAGGATTGAAAAAATATCAGACATACCCGATTTATATTCCAGCTCACTGTTAACAAACTTCTTCGGAAGCTTATCTAGATTGTCGTTTGATTGTGAACCTGTGCTTACGATAGCGACCACGGCAAGTACTCCTAAAATCGGTAATAGATATTTTTTCATTGGTATCTCTTTAATCATTGGGTCTATCCCAACGCAAAAACTACACTGGCTAGTTTACATATCAAAATTAAAAAGTAAACCAATGAGTGTAAGTTTTGTTTTATCTAAACGTGAGCGTGCCAAAATCGACTTTGGAGAGGAGTTACTCTATTTGGTAGGCAAGGCTAATCAGCAGACCATACATTTTTGAAATCTGGCCACCCCCAGTTTGTGATGGCCACGTTTTTCAAAATGCCTTGGAAACGCACGGTTTGTAGGTGGTGGAACATTGGCACTAACCAATAATCAGAGATTAATGTCGATGCGATAGGCTCTAACTCGGCTAGATAATTTGGCAATTCAACCGAGGCTTTGTGATGATCTAAGCGCTGTTTGAGCCAATCACTGTTCATCTCACCTAGTGCCGAGTGCAAAACAGGATCATTCATCAACCATGAGAACAGTGAAGAGGGAGCATTGTCATCGAGATTGAGGTTACACAACACCAAGTCTTCTTTTAAATCGCCACTTTGAGAGAGCTGCGCCAGTTCGCGAAAGCTATAAGTATTCACCTCCACTTCCACGCCATATCGCTTGAGTATATCTGACACACAGATAGCACATCGATAGAGCGCATAGTAATTGTAAACGGCGATGCTCATCTTTTTCGGCAGTTGCGTCTCTTTCGCAGGCGTTCGATACAACTCCTGCCAACTTGGCAGTATGTTTTGAGCTAAAGAGACACTAAACAAACCCTTGTTACGTTCCAACTGAGACAAAATCGCTTGTGGGTTGGTCAGTTCTGAAAGGTATTTTCGCTGCTCATTATTTAGTGGGCTAGCCGCAGAGTTCTGATTGAATAGGATAAACAAACACCCATCCTCAACTCGGCTACGAAGGCCATCAGTTTCAGCCGACACCAGCTTCGCGTCGCTTTTTCCGAGTTGATGAAAACAAGACGAGTCTTCATAAGGTGACACCTGCATTTGGCTGTCATCAAAGCGAGCATTGCCCGTCATCGACTCTTCGAATTGCCAAATCGTCACTTCATCCGTCAGGGAACGACACCCGTAGTAATGTTCGAATGCGGCAAGTTTGATACGTTCGTTATTAGTCTCAACCACTTTAAATGGGCCGGCTCCAATCACGGCATGAGACACCGAATTTAAGGGCGATGGCTCACGAGTCACTTGCGCAGCAGGTTGAATCGAATACTTAACGCCAGCCAATAAGCCCGCGAAGCCAGTGTCTGCTTTGGTCAATTGAAAGCTGATCCTTAACGGCTGTTCACTGTAAACCGAAGCTACATGGGCTAACTCTGTCTGATAGAAAGGTAGCGGTTGTAAGGCGGTAAACAACGACACGAGCTGCTTGGCGTCAACGGGTTGGCCATCGTGAAAGGTTAGGCCTGGGCGCAAATAGAAAGTCCAAACCAATTTTTCAGCATCATATTCCCAATGGTGCGCCAGTTCAGGCTTCAACTTGCCCTTGCCATTACAAGTGACGAGGCAACTGAACACTTGCCTGATCAAAAAGCGTTCGCTACTGCGGTGAATATGATGCGGGAACAAGTCTTCAAACTTACGTTTATAGGTTAATTGAACGTGCAGCAGCCCTTCACGCATCGTCGCGCCAGAGGTTTCTTGGAGGAGAGAACCAAATACAGCGCGGTCATTGTCTAGAATTGAGAGTGCTTTTTCGTATTTGCCCTGCTCTATCAGTTTACTAGCAACATGTTGCGTCAATTCTTGATTGCTAAAACGTAAAGTCAGATTAGAACGTTGATTCCTGCCGACTTTTGGTTCCCACACCAACCATTCAGCCTGATGCATCTTGCCTAACAAAGTTCGTGCATGGCGCAAGCTGGTGAACAGCTTGTCTGCGACCTCAGTTAAGGTAACCGAATGTGAGAGGTTAGGCTCAAACGAATCTAGCCTTGTGTAATAACGCATCATGTTTAGATCAGACAAATAATGAACCTTTTTAGAAACAACCCTTCCTGATTAAGCCAATTATAAAACACATCAGCCCAAAAGTAGCGATAAAAGACAAAAACAGGAACAACTTAGTAAAAACCCATCTGTTTATTACTTCCTATTAATTGACCATAATTAATGGGTCAACAAGGAACTTTGAGTTCCCACCAAAGCCTAATACAAGAGAAGTAATCATCATGAGAAAATACTATCTTAATAAGCTTAAAAGCACCTGTAGCAAGCTCGAAAGAGAAGCACTACGAACACTTATAGAGCTATGTAACTGGCGTTATTAGTACACTTTTAAGCACCGAGTTAACGCGAGTTGAGTACAACCTAATATGCTCCTACCCCCAATATGAGTTAGGTCTCAACTCGCTTTTCCATTCAAAACGCCCTCTAAACCCTGCTGTACCAATCACTCACACATACGATAAATTTCTGTTGTCGACTCGACAAATTTAATTCGTTTTCTTAGTTAAACGAAAAGCCTTAAGGTTCGCCCCGAAGCAAGCAAGGAGCCTCAGAAAAACTGAAAGCTCAGCTAACAACTAATTTATTTGCAGTTACCAATCAGGTATTAACTAAGGAAACGCCATGCGTATCGCAATTCTTTCTCGCAACGAAAATCTATACTCTACTTCTCGCTTAAAAGCGGCAGGAGAAGCTCGTGGTCACCAGGTCGATGTTATCGACACGCTGCACTGTGATATAGATATCGCGAGTAACAATCCGAAGATTCGCTACATGGGTGAAGAGCTACCTCAATACGATGCTGTTATTCCACGTATTGGCGCTTCCATTACCTTTTACGGCACTGCGGTTGTTCGCCAATTCGAAATGATGGGCACTTTTTGTATCAATGAGTCAGTAGCAATCAGTCGTTCTCGCGACAAACTGCGCTCACTACAATTGTTGTCTCGTAAAGGTATTGGCTTACCAAAAACAGGTTTCGCTAGCCGCCCAGACAAAATTCAAGACTTGATCAAAAACGTAGGTGGTGCGCCACTGGTTATCAAGCTTCTTGAAGGTACTCAAGGTATCGGCGTGGTTCTAGCAGAAACAAACAAAGCAGCTGAAAGCGTTATCGAAGCATTCATGGGCCTAAAAGCGAACATCTTGGTTCAAGAGTTCATTGAAGAAGCTAATGGCGCAGACATCCGTTGTTTTGTTGTGGGTAACAAAGTTATTGCAGCAATGAAACGCCAAGCTGGTGAGGGTGAATTCCGCTCTAACCTACACCGTGGCGGTACAGCTCAACTGGTTAAACTAACCAAAGAAGAGCGCGCTACAGCGATCAATGCTGCTAAAATCATGGGGTTAAACCTATGTGGTGTCGATATTCTACAATCTAAGAATGGCCCTGTTGTAATGGAAGTGAACTCTTCTCCAGGCCTAGAAGGTATCGAGAAAGCAACAGGTAAAGATGTAGCAGACATGATTTTCGGATTCATCGAAAAAAATGCAAAACCAAACGCTAACCGTACTCGTGGCAAAGGCTGATTAAACGCCGTTTACTCATGATTGGAAAAAACATGAACAATAAAATGATCATAGGGAATACAGAAGCACTTTGCTTACCAGAGTTAGGGATAACTGGACTACATACGCGTGTTGATACAGGGGCTCAAACCTCTTCTCTACACGTAGACAATCTACTATGTGTAAAAACAGACGGTGAAAACTTCGTTGAGTTCGATCTTCACCCAGACGTTTACCACCTAGAAGAGACAGTGCGCTGCAAGGCGAAGCTGAAAACAAGTAAAAGAATCAAATCATCGAACGGCGAAGTTGAACACCGTTGTGTGATTGAAACCATGCTAAAAATCGGCGGTCAGGAATGGCCTATCGATATCACACTAAGCAACCGTCAAGATATGACTTATATGATGCTGCTTGGTCGTCAAGGCATGAGTGACAAAGTGATTGTTGACCCAGCAGGTGAATTTCTAATTTCTCACTAATTGAACTGCTCCACAGCTCAAATAGTGAGTCAACAACGCGTATTAATAAAGGCCAGTCTTTGAGACTGGCCTTTATTATTTATGGCGATTTTTTTTCTCTTTAAACCCAAATCGCCAAACAGATTTAACCAAACCTTTGAGTTTGATTTTAGTCACTCGCCAATGTGTCACTGGCCTTCTTGGCGCACTCATCAACAGATGTTCAAACGCTTGCTCACTCAAATTCACTTGTCCCCCATGCGCCACCAGCAAGGTGTCGAGCTGCATGTCATAGATACGCGATACCGACTCTCGATACTTATTGGGATGAAAAATTGGGAAAGGCGGAATCAGCTTCTTTTTGACCTCAACCATTAAGTCCGCCACATAGGCGACACTGTGTGATGGGCAATAGACGGAAAGATCTCTGTCAGTGTGACCTGGTGTTTCTAGAACTAACCAGTCATCAAAGCCAGGAATGCTATCACCATCAGACAACTTGTAGTCCGGCTTTAATTTTCTTGAATACCATAGGTTTGCTTTGGGCTTGCCCAATCGATTTGCCATCCATCGTGCCAATGCCAGATCGGTCAAATGCATCAATATGCCATCGATGCCGTGATACCAGTCTTTGTCTCGATCTGCTGCCACCAAATTACAATTTGTCAGCTTTCTGAGTTTGTGCGCTGCCCCTGCGTGATCGGGATGCATGTGCGTCACAACCACTGTGTGTAGGTCGCTAAATTCACGGCCAAGATCATCTTCAATGAAAACTTTAAGATGGGGAATATCCGCTCGGCACGCACCATCAAGCAAGAGCAACCTGTCAGGGTACTCTACGAGATACATGTCTTGGATATAGCCTTTAATGGTATGAAGTTGCAAATCCACTCCTTGTGACAAACCAACTGGTCAGACCTATACCATAGCAAACTCACCATCAATTGTGATCATTTTGTCAATAACAACAATCTAAAACCAAATAGATAGCTCGCATCAAGATTTCCATTGGTATCCACTCAATTATACCAATCCGGAAAATTAACTGATCAGCTCTATCCAATCTCTAGTACACATTTTTGT